>DATLIL010001053.1:0-18083 GCA_035539475.1 Polyangiaceae bacterium | reverse complement strand
ATGCCAGCCGGCTGACGCGCGGCGGTCAAACAATGTCCGCCCGCGGCTGGCCGGCGCAAGCGAGCTGAACGAAGCTTGCTCGCATGCTCACCCGCCTCGCCATCCAGGGTATCTCGATTCTCTCCGACGTCAGCCTCGAGCTCGGGCCCGGCCTCAACGTGCTCACCGGCGAACCAGGCTCCGGTAAGTCGCTGCTGCTCTCGTCGCTCGCCCTGCTCGCCGGACAGCGAGCGAACGCCGAGCTCGTGCGCGAGGGAGCGCTGGAGGCGCGCGTGGAGGCATGCTTTCGGGTGGGCGACGAAGAACGACGCTTCGAGCGGGTGCTCGCGCGCAAGGGCCGCTCTCGCGCAACGCTGGACGGCCGCGCGCTGCCACTGACGTCGCTCGCCGACGGCGTCCGCGCGCTGCTCACCGTCACGGCGCAGCACGCGCACGTTGCTCTGGCCGACCCGCTGCTGTTCTTGCGCGCGCTGGACGCCTCTTGCCCCGAGCTCGGCGCCGAGTACGCGCGCGTCCACGCCGAGCTCGTTTCGGCTCAGGCGGTGCTGAGTGAAGCGGAGGAGCTCGCCCGCCGCGCCGACCGCGAGCTCGACTCCCTGCGCCATGATCTCGGTGAGCTCGAGCGCCTGGACGGCGCCTGGCTCGAGCCAGAGCTCTTGCGCGAACGGCTCGCCGCGCTGCGGGCCTCGGAGCAAGTCGGCATGGCTTGCGCGCACCTGGCCGATACGTTGATCGAGCGCGAACCGAGCGTCGAACGTGAGCTCAGGGGGCTCGTCGCCGAGTTCGAGCGTATCGGGCATCTTTCTCGCGCCGATCAGGTGCGCGAAGCGCTGCTCGCTGCGCTCGGAGCGGTGGCTGACGCCGCGCGCGCGGCCGAGCGCTTGCAGGGTGAGGTGCTGGAGGAGCCAGGCGAGCTCGAACGACTCGAAGAGCAGGAGCGCCTGCTCGGCCGGCTCGCGCGCCGTTACGGCTGCGAGGCGGTGCACCTGCGCGAACGGACCCGGACACTTCGGACCGACCTCGAGCGGCTGGAGTCCGCGGCCGAGCTCGCGCGCGAAAGCGAGAGCACCGCTGAAAGCTTGCGTGGTCAGGCGCTCCGCCTGGCGCGCGAGCTACACGTGGCGCGCAAGCTCCGCGCGGCCGAGCTCGAACGAGCGCTCGAGCTCGAGCTTCATGCGCTGGGGCTCGGCAGCGCCCGCATCCTGCTCGACCTGCGCGAGCGCTCGCCCGAGCGGCTCGATGCCCGCGGCATCAGCTCGCTCTCGTTGTTGTTCGCGGCCAACATCGGTGAGCCGCCCGGCGAGCTCGCCCGCATTGCGTCGGGCGGAGAGCGCTCGCGCGTGCTCGTGGCCCTGCGCTGCGCCGGGGTCGAGGCCGCAGCCCCCACCCTGGTGCTCGACGAGATCGACGCCGGTCTCGGCGGCGCTGCGCTCGAGGCCATGGCGCAACGCCTGTCGCAGGCGGCCCGCGGCAAGCAGATCGTCTGCGTCACGCACCACGCCGGTGTGGCGGCGCTGGCGGATACCCACTTCCAGGTACGCAAGTACGTCGATGGCGGGCGGACGCAGGTCGAGGTGCGGGCCCTGTCCGGCGAGGAACGGGTGGCAGAGCTTTCGCGCATGCTCGCCGGTGGCCGCGCCCCCGGGGCCCGTCCGCTGGCGCGGCGGCTGCTCGAACAGGCGAAATTGCAGGCTCAGCCGGCGGCGTAGCGCGCGGCGAAATTGGAATTCGGCCGGCGGCATTACGTGCTAAGCCACGGCCGGAGTCAGCCATGGAAGTTGCGGCCGCACTGCGCATGCTCGAAAGCAAAGGCAAACCGGCCACCGCAAAGATCTACCAGCGCCACGGCGTGAGCGACCGGGTGCTGGGCGTGACCTACGAAGACCTCGGTGCGCTGACCAAGAAGATCGGCGTGAACCATGGCCTGGCCCTCGCGCTGTTCGAGAGCGGCGTGCACGAGGCGCGCGTGCTCGCCACCAAGGTCGCCGATCCGGAAAAGGCGAGCTCGAGCCAGCTCGGGCAATGGCTATCGCAGGCGAAAGATTACGTCCTGGCTGACGCGGTCTCCGCCCTCGCCGCCAAGACGCCTCTGGCGCTCGGCTTCGCGCGCGACCTCGTCAAGAGCAAGCACGAATGGACCGCGGCGGCGGGCTGGAACATCTTCGCCTCGGCGGCGCTCGAAGGCCGGCTGGAGGAGAGCGAGGCCAAGCGTCTGGTCGCCACCGTTCGCCGTGACATCCATCGGCAGCCGAACCGCGTCCGCCACGCCATGAACGCTGTGTTGATCGCCATCGGTGGCAGCATGCCGGCGCTGACGGAGCTGGCGCTGGTCGCGGCGCACGCCATCGGCAAGGTCGAAGTCGATCACGGCCAGACCGGCTGCGTGACACCTGCGGCGGCGCCGTACATCGAAAAGATGCTGGCGCGGCGCAACAAGGCCTCTGCGCCTCCCAAGGTCGCGAAGAAAGTCGCCAAGCGCTAGGGCGCCATGCGCGCGTCGCTCTGGCTCGCCGTGCTCGTGCTGGCCTGCAGCGCCCGACGCGCCGCCCCTCCCGCCGAAACGCACACACCAGCGCCCGCGCCAGCGCCGGAGTCGAGCAGCGCCCGCTGTGGCCCGTCGTCGTGCGCCTACGCCAGCGAGGCCTGCTGCGAGGCCGAGGACGACATGCGCCAGATGACCGGCTGCGTGAAGAAAGCGCTGGCCCCTGCCGACAAGGGGCATCGTTGCTACGGCGAGCGGTCCAAGGACTGGATGGGCATCGAATGCCGGACTTCGGCGGAGTGCCCGAGCTCTCAGAGCTGCTGCGCCGTCTCGGACGAGACACTCGGCTTCACGCACTGCGCCGCGCAGTGCGAGGAGAGCGTGGCCTGCGTTCCAGGCGCCGCGCACGGCTGTCGCGAAGGCTTCCGCTGCCAGCCGGTGCCAAGCTCACGTTCGGGCGGCGTCTGCGTCGTTGATCCGCCCAGGACCGCGTGCGGCGACCAGGTCTGCACCGGGGCGACGCCGGCTTGTTGTTACGACGCCAAGACCAAGCAAGCGCGCTGCGTGGCAGTGAAGCCCGAGTCGCACACCGTCGACGACCCCGTGTGTCCACTCAACGATGACACCGCTTTCCTGCAGTGCACCACGCCAGCCGAGTGCGGCGGCGAGCACTGCTGTACGGCGGGTCCGGTCGATCGCACCAGCTGCTCCGGCATGTGCATGACGGGTATCTGGACCTGCAGCACGATCCAGGACTGCCCGGAGTTCGTCGGTCCGCCGACGGGCTGCGTGCAGCACCCGAAGGTGCCGTTCCTCAAGGTCTGCGACTATCAGTCAGCGCGTTAGACCCCTAGAAATCCACTCAATCGCGCCGGGGGCACACTTGATGCGTTCGCCCTACCGCTTGAATCTCAAGCGCACGGTCAGCAGCTTGTTGATGGGTTTCCCTGCGGCATCCACTGGCGGGTCGAACTTACCCCTGCTGAGGGTGCACTGCCTGGCCGTCTCGCCGAATCGAGGCGCGGACTCGCGCACGACCTCTACCCATCCGACGGAGCCATCTTCGCGCACCTGGACTCTGAGCACGACTTCGGCCTCGTTGATCTCGGAGCCTTCGGGGAAGGCGCAAGGCCCCGGCGTGCCGCTTTCTGCGGCTGGAGGCGGCGTCGGTGTGACCGAAGCGATCGGCGTGACCGGAGGTTCCGCTGGCGTCGCGGCGACAGGAGCGGCGGGGGGCGGGGCCGTGGTCGGTGCCGCAGCGGGGTCCGGAGTACCTGCGGTCGCCGCCTCCGGCGCCGGGGTATTGCTCGCGCAGGCGATGACCGCCGGCACCAGCGCTGTCAGAACCCGCAATAATGGAGCCACGGGCTTCAGCGCTTCTGCAGCTGCGACAGGTCGCGCACGGCGCCGCGCGCGGCGCTGGTCGTCATCAGGGCGTAGGCCTGCAGCGCCTGCGAGACGTAGCGATCGCGGTTCGGACGCCAGGCGCTGTTCCCCCGAGCAGCCATGGCCGCGCGGCGCGTTTCGAGCGTCGCGTCGTCCACCAGCACGTCGATGGTACGGCCGGGGATGTCGATGCGGATCTTGTCGCCCTCTTCGACCAGGCCGATGACGCCGCCCTCGGCCGCCTCGGGTGAGCAGTGGCCGATGCTGAGGCCCGAGGTGCCGCCGCTGAAGCGGCCGTCGGTGACGAGCGCGCAGGCCTTGCCGAGGCCCTTACCCTTGAGAAAGCTCGTCGGGTAGAGCATCTCCTGCATGCCCGGGCCGCCCTTGGGGCCCTCGTACACGATCATGACGACGTCGCCGGCGTTGATCTGGTCCGCCATGATCGCCTCGCACGCCGCTTCTTGCGAGTGGAAGATGCGCGCGGGACCTTCGAACTTCCAGATCGACTCGTCGACGCCGGCCGTCTTCACGATGCAGCCTTCCTTGGCGATGTTGCCGTAGAGCACCGCCAGACCTCCGTCCTTGCTGTAGGCGTGCTCGAGGTCGCGGATGCAGCCCTTGCTGCGATCCTGATCGGCCTCGCCGAAGTACTTGTCCTGCGAGAAGGCGACCTTGGTCGGCACGCCACCGGGGGCCGCCAGCGCGCGCTGCTTGGTCTCCGCGCTGGCCGTGGCGCGGTTGAGGTCGTTCTGATCGATGGCCTGTCCCATCGTCTTCTCGTGCACGGTGCCGACCTGGCGGTGGATCAGACCGCCCTTCTCGAGCTCGCCCAGGATGCTGAAGATGCCGCCGGCGCGGTGGACGTCCTCGACATGGTACGCGGAAGAAGGCGCCACCTTGCACACGTTGGGCACGCGGCGTGACAGGCGATCGATGTCGGACATCGTGAAGTCGACGCCGGCTTCCTGCGCGATGGCCAGGATGTGCAGCACGGTGTTGGTCGAGCCGCCCATGGCGATATCGAGCGTCATGGCGTTCTCGAAGGCCTCGAAGGTGGCGATGTTGCGCGGTAGCACGCTGCGGTCGCCGCCCAGGTAGAAGTCCTTGGCCATCTGCACGATGCGCTTTCCAGCGGCCTGGAAGAGCTCCCAGCGGCGAGCGTGCGTGGCCAGCAGCGTGCCGTTGCCGGGCAGCGCCAGGCCGAGCGCCTCGTTCAGGCAGTTCATGCTGTTGGCGGTGAACATGCCCGAGCAGGAGCCGCAGGTCGGGCAGGCCGAGCGCTCCATGTTGGCGAGCTCGGCGTCGCTGACCTTTGCGTCGCCGGCGGCGATCATCGAGTCGATCAGGTCGAGCTTTCGCACCAGCGCCTTGCCGTCGCGGTCGTGCGTGCCGACGATCTTGCCCGCTTCCATCGGTCCGCCCGAGACGAAGATGGTGGGGATGTCGAGGCGCATCGCGGCCATCAGCATGCCGGGCGTGATCTTGTCGCAGTTTGAGATGCAGACGAGCGCGTCGGCCGCGTGCGCGTTGACCATGTACTCGACGCTGTCGGCGATCAGGTCGCGGCTCGGCAGCGAATAGAGCATGCCGCCGTGACCCATGGCGATGCCGTCGTCGACCGCGATGGTGTTGAACTCGACGCCCCAACCTCCGGAAGCGTCGATCACCTGCTTCACGCGCTGGCCGACCTCGTGCAGGTGCACGTGGCCGGGCACGAACTGCGTGAAGCTGTTGGCGATGGCGACGATCGGTTTCTCGAAGTCGGCGTCCTGCATACCGGTCGCGCGCCACAGGGAGCGAGCGCCGGCCATGTTGCGACCCTGAAAGATGAGCTTGGAGCGAAAGCTCGACATGGGCGAAACCTAGCGCCTCCCGCTCGTTGCGCCCAATGCATTATGAGAAACTGGGTGTTGCGTGGCCCGCAACGAGCCCGGAAAACAGTCGTGGTAGCCTGCGCCGGCCATGGTGAGCCCCTCTGCCAGCTGTCCGCGCTGCGGCGCCGCCGTTCCGTTCGGGCAGCACGGTACGTTGACCTGTACCTACTGCGGCACCAGCTTTTCGCCGCCGGCACGGGGGGCTGCAGCGGCGAGCTCGGGGCTGCCGGTTGGCTGCATCGTCGGTGGTCTCGCGCTGCTGCTGGTCGTGGTCGCCGGAGCGGGCGTCGCGTTTTTCACCCTGGGAGGCTCGAAAGGCAAGAGCGCGTCCACCGTTGCCACCACCGCGACGGCCGTGCCCGAGAAGCCGGAGGAGCCGCTGACCGCCGCTGCCACCAAGGCGAAGGAGCGACCGCCGCGACCGGAAGGCAACCTCGCGCCGCTGCTCGCCGATCTGAACGGTGACGGCACTGCCGACGCCGTCGTGGCCGCGACGGTGTACGAGGACAAGGCCGTCACGCGCCGCTACGTCGCCATCGACGGCAGGAGCGGCGCCGTGCTCTGGCGCAGCGGCGACATCGGCAGCGATCTCTTCAATTCGGGCGCGGTGCTCGAGCACGGGCGCCTGATGGTGGTGAATCGCACCGGCAAGATCACGGCCTTCGACGGCAGGAGCGGCCTCGAGCAGTGGGAGCAGGAGCTCGGCGAGCGCGTGGTCGCGATCTGCAAGGCCAAGGAGCCGGACGCCGTGCGCTTCAAGACCGCCGACGATCGCCTCGTTTCGCTCGACACCAGGAGCGGCAACAAGACGCCCGTCGCCGGCAAGCCGCCCTGCGAGCGCGCCAACGCTAACCAAGAAGATCGCTTCAGCCGCGACATCCGCGATCGCAGCGACTCGCGCGCCCCCGCGGGCGTGAAGAGCGTGGTCTGCGGCGGCGTGCGCGTGATGGGCGACCAGAACTTCACGTTGCCCGAGCAGTGCAAGGCGCAGTTCCGGGTCGATCCCGACGGCTTTGCCGGCATGTCGGCGCGCTCGCTCTGGCAGCACGAGGGCGGGCTCCTGGTCTTCGGCTCCAAGAGTCCGGGCACGCGCGTGCCGATGGTCGGCTTCGCGAAGGGCGGCAAGCTCGTCTGGAGCAGCGAGGTCCCCGACAAGAATCCGCTCGAGGCGCGCGAAGGGGCCCCCGACAAGGTCGCGCTCGACGCAGGACGACTGTTCGTCGGCTACGAGCCGCAGTCCGGCGACAAACCCGCTTCCGTCACCGCGTTCGACGTCGGCACCGGAGCGCGGCTGTGGCACGTGGCCCTGCCCGGCAAGCTGCGCAGCGTTCGCAGTCTCGCTGCTGCCGGCGGGGCCGTCTTCATCGGCGCGGGTGACAACCTCGTCGCTCTCGGCGCCGCCGACGGCAAGCAGCGCTTCTTGCTCGGCGACGGCGACTAGTCGGAATTTGCCGCTACGGGGCCGGCCTCGTCACATTGCGGCACCACGTCACACGCGCCTCTGGTCTCGTTCCATTGCGCGTCGGGGCCCGGCCGCATCTTCTCCAGCACGTATCCGGTGCGACCCGGGTCGAGCCTCAAGCAGGGTGGCCCTCCGCAGCTCGTGCTGGTGTCGAGCTTGAACAGCGTCAGGCCGTTCTGATCTTCGAGCAGGATGCACTCGTCGTCTCCGGCGGTCAGCGCCACGATCTCGACGCGCGTACAGAGTGGTTGCGTGATATTCGGCGGATTCACGCTGCTGCAGCCCACGGCAATCATTGCCCAAAGGAGCGTTCCCCTCATGGAACGCTCCCTCCAGCAATGCTCGCACCAGCCCTGCGGGGACTCGTGCCCGATTCAACGGATCAAGGCTTGGCCAGGCGATGCACGTAGCCGGGGCCGCCGCGGTTGCACGACTGCAACCAGACGATGCTGTCCGAGGTGAGGACGGCGCTGTCGTAGGGATAAACGCCCTTGGAGACCAGGGTGCGCTCGGCGGCGTTGGTGTGGGACGTGCGATAAAACGCTTCGGTCACGCCGTTGTACCAGGAGTGGTAGATGCCGCTGGCGTCGACGAAGGCGTTGCCGATGCGCTGCGTGGAGGGCACCTCGGCCACCGCCTGCTGCACCGTCGAGCCCGCCGCGGAAGAGAGCTTGCGAACGCCGGTGTTCGAGCTCGCGTTGTTGTAGGTCCAGTACACGGTGTCGCCGTACGCCGTCAGCGAATAGATCGAATCGCCGGGGTTGCTGATC
This sequence comes from Polyangiaceae bacterium, assembly GCA_035539475.1. Classification (GTDB taxonomy): domain Bacteria; phylum Myxococcota_A; class Polyangia; order Polyangiales; family Polyangiaceae; genus PMG-095. The sequence goes on along the minus strand of DATLIL010001053.1, from coordinate 10,109 downwards.
ACCGTGGTGGCGCCGGTGCTGCGGTTCACCTGCTTCAGCCACACGCCGGTCGAATCACCGTGAGCGTAGTAGACGTGCGTGCTCGTGGCGGCGCTGACGAAGGGATAGACGCTGCTGCCCAGCGTGACCACGTCGCTGGGCGTGCCGCCGCTGGTGCCGAAGGTGACGTACTTGGTGGCCGAGGTGTCGTAGGCGACCAGGTTGGAGCCGGTCAGGTGCAGCCACTGCGCGCTGTTCGAGTACAGCGTGGCGACCGACGAGGCGCCGTCGTCGAGGCGGTGGACCTGGCTCGAGTCCGTGCCGCCGGTCCAGAACAGACGGCTGCCGTTACGGATCAGGTTCGAGGAGAAGCCGGAGTTGCTCACGACCTGCGTCTTGTTCGAGCCGCTGATGTCGTAGCGGTAGATGGACCCGTTGTCGCCGACCCAGAAGTTCGTGTCGCTGGCGGTCATGCTGCTGCTGCAGACGAAGTCGGAGGCCACCAGCACGGCCTGGCAGGCGCCGTCACGGCAGGCGCCGCCGAGACAGCTCCGGCCCACGCTTCCGCAGTTGTTGGGGTCGCTCTCCACGTCGATGCGCGCGCCGGTTGCCCGGAAAACGACGCGGGCGACGTAGGCGGAGTAGAAGCCGTTCGGCAGCGTATTGTCGACGAAGAAGGTCACGCTCTTGACCGCGCCGAAATTGAAGCCGGTCTTGGTCAGGGCGCTCAGCGGGATGTCGACGTCACAGTTGTAGATGGCGCAGTGGCTGGCGTAGTCGCTGACGCGCACGCTCTTGCTCTCGGCGCCACTGGCGTCGATCAGCTTCAGGCGTACGGAGGCGGACGTGCTCTTGTAGACGAAGCTCAGCGTGCCGCTGCCGTCGACGGCCTTGCCCGCGTCGCGCTCCGCCTGGCTCTGCGCCTCCAGGCCTTCGGCGCTGTAGCCGGTCGTGAGGTTGGCCGCCGCGTACGTCCCCGTGTGATCGAAGGTCAAGCCGAGGTCCGGCGAGTTGACCGGGATGTCGCCGTACTGGTTGCCGCCCGTGAACGTCGAGCCGCCGGGCGTCGAGACCGTGGTGCTCCAGTTCCACACGCCGTCGCCGTTGGCGTCGTAGCTCGCCCATTTGCGCGTCGTGCTGGGCGCCAGCGCGGCCAGGCGCCACTTCTGGTTGTTGCCGCCGCCGCAGTCCCACTGCTGGATGCTGCCGCCGTTGGCGGTGCTCTGGGACGTCACGTCGAGGCACTTGCCGGAGTGCGCGGCCACCAGCGCGTACTGACCGCCGCCCACGTTGCTCAGCATGAAGCGCTGGTTCTTGCCTTCGTGGCAGGTCCACTGCTGGGCGCGCGCGCCGTTGGCCGTGCTCGCGCTCTGGATGTCGATGCACTTGCCCGAGAGGACGCTCTTCAGCTGATACTCGCTGTTTCCCTTGGGCACGAGCGTCCACTTCTGGTTGTCGCCGCCGCCGTAGCTCCATTGCTGGATGTACGCGCCGTCGGCCGTGCTGACGCCAGTGACGTCCAGGCTCTTGCCGCTGTGCACCGCGTCGATGTGGTACGTGCCGCAGCTCGGGTCGCTGTCGCCGTAGACCTTGAGCTCGTACAGCGAGTTGCCCCACGCCGTGCTGCGCTGCGTGGAGTGCATCCGGACGTAGCGAGCGCGCGAGTCGAGACCCGTGACGTCGTCCGTGCGCGGCCCGGCGGGCGCGTTGCTGCGCGTGGAGACGGTGGTCCAGCTGCTGCCGTTGTTCGAGACCTGGATGGTGTACGCGCTGCTGGCCGCTGTTTCCCACGACAGCACCACGCGACTGATCTGGCGCTGAGCGCCGAGGTCGACCTGGAGCCACTGCGGATCCGAGAACGCGCTCGACCAGCGCGTGGACGCGTTGCCGTCGACGGCGTTGGCGGCGCCGAGCGCGGCGCTCTCCGACGACGAGGCGGTTGCCGCCACGATGGGCAAGGCCGAAGCCGCGCAGACCTCGAGCTCTTCCTGCAAAGTTCCGGTCTCGCCCTCGTCGCCGAGCTCCTCGGCAGGGGCGCCGCAGCCGGTCAGACCAGCGAGGGGCAGGGTGAGCGCGACCAGAACGTGACGGCAGACTCGAGAATGCATTCGGGCTCCTTGTGCTGGCAACGCGTGCGAAGAACCCACATTCATTCGCCGCGAGCCGGTCGAACATACGCTCTCGTACGAGCGACGTGCCCATGGAAATGGCGCTCGCCGTGCCGATCTTCACTCGCAAAACGTCGACATTTCTTGCGTTGCAGAGTTCGCGCGACTCACGTGCTCGTCAGTCGCTCGGTCGCGCGAACTCTGCGCGAACGCTGCCAACTCTGCGCGAACGCCGTCTCGAACTGACTCGCTCGGCTACTTCTTGCCGAGCGTGACCGTCACTTCGGTGAAGCCGAGTGAACGCACCATGCCCTCGACCACGCGCTTGGCGTTCTCGCCGGCCCGCTGCTCGATGCCGGCTTCTTGAGCTGCCTTGACCAGCGCGCGTTCCGCCTCCTGGCGCGCCTTGGTTTCGAGCTGCTCCTGGCGCCTGGCCAGAACACCGGTGCGTCGCGTGTGCACGTAGGTCTTCTCGCTGTCGAGCTCGGTGTGAAAGATCTCGGCCGGCGGCAGCGTGATCTCCACGCTCTTCTTTTCGTGGTCGACCTTGATCTGCTCGGCCATCACCTTGTTCAGATCGACACCCGCGCTGACGTCGGCCACGGCGACGAGCAGGATCGCGTCCTCGCTCTCGACCAGGCCGAAGAGGTGCGACTGCTTCTCGCTCAGGTCGATCACGCGCTCCATGTGAAACTGCGCGCTCTCCAGGCGCGCCAGATCCTTGATCGCCACGAGCACGTTCGGGTTGGCCTTCACCACGGTGACCGCCGAGCTCGCCGGCGGCAACGCGGGCAGTGAGGGCGGCGCACAGCTGCGAATCGCCACCATGCCGAGCAGCAGGCCCACGCCGCCGGCGAGTGCGACGAACAGCGTGCTGCGAGACGGCACGCGAACGGGTTCGGACGCCATGTCCGAAAGCTTAGCGCACCCTGGCTACTCGGGCAGGAGCGCGAGACCCACCCAGAACACCGGCGCGCCGACGTCAGTGGTTTCGATGAATTGCAGACGGCCGTCGGCCTGGATCCGGAACGTGGCCACGTTGTTCGACTCTTGATTACCGACGAGCAGGACGTTGCTGGTCGGATGAATCGCGAAGTTGCGCGGAGTCATGCCGTGCGACGGCTCGCGACCGAGCAACGTGAGCGCGCCGTCGGCGCCGATGGAGTACATGGCGATGGTGTGCTCGTCTTCGCGATTGCTGGCGTAGACGAACTTGCCGTCGGCCGTGACGTGGATGTCGGAGCTCGCCGACCCCGCGACGCTCTCCGCGTTGGGCACGCTGCCCATGGACGTCATCGTGCCGGCGGTGTTGCTGACGGAGAATGTCGTCAGCCCGCTATCGGTCTCGTTCAGGAGATAGGCGTGAAGCCCGCCCGGATGAAAGGCCATGTGGCGCGGTCCGTCGCCGCCGCCAGGCACCGTGGCCGGCGTGTTGGCCGTGAGCGCGCCGCTGCTCGCGTCGAACGTGAACTGCGACACGTAATTCGAGCCCTTGTTGGGCACGAAGGCGAACTTGTTGTCCGGGCTGAGCGAGATGCTGTGCGCCATCGAGCCCGTCGACTCGCTGTCGACCGAGGCGCCCAGGCTGCCGTCGGCGTTCACGGCGTAGACCTCGACGCCGCCGGCACCGTAGTACGCGACCAGGAGGTACTTCCCCGTCGCGTCGAGGGTGCTGAACACGGCGCCGTCACTGGTATCGACCTCGTTGACGAAGCCGAGCGTGCCGTCGGCCGCGTTGATCGTATACGCCCGCGCCTTCGCGGCCACTTCGTCGGTGGCGTACAGGCGCTTGTTGAGCGAGTCGATGGCGCCGAAAGAGTTCAAGTCACCGGCGGGCAGGTCCTGAACGAACGACAGCGCTGCGGTCTCCTCGTCGAAGGCGTAGACCATCAGCTTGCCGCCGCCCTGGCCGTCCCAGCTGCCGCTGCCGAGGTAGACGTAGGTCCTGGTCTCGCTCGGGGCCGAGCCGCCGCCCGAGCCGCCTGTCCCGGCGCTCGAGCCGCTGCTGCCGCCGCTGCCGCCCGTGGACACCGCCGTACCACCCGTCCCGGCCGTGGTGCTGGTCGTGCCTCCGCTCCCGCCGGCCACGTTGCCGCCCTGGCCCTGACCGCCCGAACCTGACTGGCCACCAGTAGAAGGGTCAGGAGCGCTGGAATTGTCCGAACACGCCGTACACAGGCTGATCACTGCGCAGAGTGAGAGGAAAACACGCACGGTCGCCAAGCTAGCTCAGCGCTCCATTCCTCGCCCGCGCGATCCGGTTCAGCTCCCGATTGTGACAGCACTCCGAGAGGAAACGCCCGGCGTCGCGAACCAACCGGACGTGAAAACCCCATGGATACTCCCCTCGCGTCGTTAGGCGATCCCAGCTCGACGGAGCGAGCAGTCGATTTCGAAAATCTTCGTCGACCCAGGCGGCTCGCCCGCTGAGCAGTTTATTTTCGGTGTCGGCGGCGGCTTTTCGTAAGAAACAAGTCGATTTCTTGTCGTTCAGGGGGGTCGAGCAGCGTCTGATCCGGACACTGCATATGTGATCGATCCCACATGCCGGTTCATGCGCCGAACTGGACTGTGAGACTCGACATTTCGTGCGCGGACGGAAGTCAGTCCGCGCCGACGGTCGGTGGAAGCGAGCTGCACATGGGCAAGGATCACCAGGGAGTCATCTCGAGCTTTATTTGCGCGAGATCCGGCTGCGTGTTCGGTCACATCGCGAATTTCTCGGAGCCCTGCACTGGCTTCGGACAGGAGCGCTCAGCGTGACGATGCCGGTTCTGCCGCATGCATTCGGTTCCAGCGCGCTCGATCGCTCGGACGAGGAGGAAACGGTTCCTCGTTCGGAGCGCCGACTTCAGGTCGTCAGGACGGAAAAAGAGACTGAGGCTGCCAAGCCACTGCGCTCGACTCGTCCTGCCAAGGCTGTGCCCGAGTTCGACGAGGCGTTCCGCTCGCACGCACCGCACCTGCGGCGGATCGCCAGGCGCATCCTCGGCGCCGACGACGAGGTCGACGACGTCGTGCAGGACGTGTTCATTCGCGCGCACCAGCGTCTGCCCGAGCTGCGCAACGCAGCTGCCATCCGCAGCTGGCTAGGGACGATCACCGTGCGAGTGGCGCGCCGGCGTCTGCGCTCGAGCTGGTTCAGCCGGGTGTGGCGCGGCGACGACACGATCTGCATCGACCTTCGGGATCCCGGAGCCTCGCCGGAGCAGCACTCCATGGTGGCCTCGTTCAATCGCTATCTGCAGCGTCTGCCAGAAGACCAGCGCCTAGCCTGGGTACTTTGCGAGGTCGAGGAAAAGACGCTGCCCGAGGCCGCCAAGATCAGCGCGTGCTCGCTCTCGACCGTGACGCGCCGCCTTCAGGCCGCCAAGACCCGTATCAAGAAGGCAATGCGGGACTGAGCGGACTCGGACGTCTCAGGCCTGGAAAGGCCTGAATTCCCTCGCTCCGCGGCTGGGCCACTCATTACTTGCGATCATCGTCGAGGCTCGACGACAAAAGCCATGTCGTGGTGGGCTAGCGTCGCTTTTACGTCATTGCCTCCACTAAGATATCGAGCGAGTTCCGCGCGGTGATTTCGAGGGCGAGTCATGCCGCACAGCGTCGTTGAAGGACGGCGAGAACTACTATAAAGGGTCAAAACCATGTCCAATTCGGCTGCGAGCGATGCCAATCCCCTTGCGGGACTGAACACGACGAAGCTCTTCGTGCTCGGCTGTCTGTGCCTGGCGACGACGAGCATGAGCTTCATCATGCGCACCAGCATCGCGCAGGAGCTCCAGACTCAGCTGTTCGATCCGATCAACCCGCTGACGTCGGCAGCGCAGGTGGGCGACGCCCTGAAGTACGCCTTCCTGGGCTTTGCGTTCACGGTGCTCATCGGCAGCGCGCTGGTCGACTCGCTGGGCATGCGCAACATGCTGTTCATGTGCGGCGGGTGCTTCATCGTCGGCACGGGGCTCGCGATCACGGCCGGTGGCTCGGATCCCGGGCTGGCGGTCAAGCTCGGCATGTTCCTCCACGGCCTGGGCTGGGGTTTCTCGGAGTGCGTGATCAACCCGCTGACCACCGCCGTTTATCCCGATGACAAGACCCACCGGCTCAACGTGCTGCACGCCTGGTGGCCGGGCGGCATCATCATCGGCGGCTTCCTGGGTCTCGGCGTCGACGGCATGAACCTAGGCTGGCGCATCAAGCTCGGCCTGCTGCTGCTGCCGGCGGTGATCATCATCGCCATGTGCGCGGGCACCAAGTTCCCGAAGACCGAGCGCGTGGCCGCGGGCATCTCGAACGGCGACATGTTCAAGGAAGCCATTCGTCCCGGCTTCTTGGTCTGGTTCTTCGCCATGTTCATGACGTCTGCCGCTGAGCTCGCCCCGGGTCAGTGGGTCGACCTCGCCCTGTCTCACACCGTGGGCATGCGCGGCGTGATCCTCGGCATCTACGTCGCCGCGCTGATGTTCGTCATGCGCCACTTCGCCGGCACGATGGTGAAGAAGCTCTCGTCCGTGGGCCTCCTGTGGGTCTCGTGCTTGCTCGCCTCGCTCGGCCTGGTCTGGCTCAGCATGGCCAACTCGCCGGTGACCGGCTTCCTGGCTGCCACCATCTGGGGCACCGGCGTTTGCTACATGTGGCCGACGATGCTGGCCGTGGCGGCGGAGCGCTACCCGCGCGGCGGCGCCTTCCTGATGGGCCTGATCGGCAGCGCCGGCTCGCTCTCGATCTGGTTCGTCCTGCCCTGGATGGGCGGCATCTACGACGGCGCCAAGATCAAGGCAGCGGGCGGCGACGCGGCTTACAAGGCGCTCGACGCCGCCGCCAAGGCGACGGTCGACGCGGCTGCCGCGACGGAGTCGTTCCGCTTCGTTGCGATCCTGCCGGCGGTACTCCTCGTCGTCTTCGGCGCGGTCTGGCTGCGCGACCGCGCCAAGGGCGGCTTCCGGCCCGTCGATATCAAGGCCGCCGAATAAGTGCTCGGCGGCGCTGCGCGCCGCCTCGCGGTTTGTTTTTTGTTTTGCGGAGTTCCTCCGCATGGCGCTTGGCCTTCCGAGCGACGCGAGAGAAAGCCGCGCCTGGTCGGTCAGTTTTTTGTGACTCTGCTCTCGTTCGCGGATCGAGATCTGCCGTGGACAAGGACCCACGAGGTGGTTCCAGCGAGGCTCGCTGACGCGAGCCTCGCGATCTCAGGCCCGGCTTCTGCGGGTGTTTTTGGGGAACACACCGCACACGGAAACGCCTGCCGCACTGTACGTCTCGTACGTCGCGGCAGGCGTTGTCGTATCAGCGCGTTCCCCTCGACCAACCAACCAACTAGCCGGCGAACGGGGCTTCGGCCAGGCCACGGATGCCCGGCTTGAGCGCGAACAGGCTGCCGGCCATGGGCTCTTCAGCGAGCTGCTCCTCGCTCAGCGTCAGGCGCATCGAGGTGACGTACAGGGTGTCGAACGAGTCGCCGCCGAACATGGCGCTCGTGCCGCGTGAGACCGGGAGATCGATGATGCGCTCGACCTTGCCGCTGGGATCGTAGCGCACGAGGCAGCCGTACATCGGCTGGGCGCTCCACACGCCGCCCTCGGCGTCGACGGTGAGCCCGTCGGGGAACCTCGCGGTGTGGCCGGGCAGCTGCGCGAAGACGCGACGGTTCTCGATGTTGCCGGTGGCCGCGTCGAAGTCGTAGGCGAAGATGCGGTGCTTGAAGCTCTCGGTGAAGTACATGGTCTTGCTGTCGGGGCTCCAGCCCAGGCCGTTCGAGCAGCAAATGCCCTCTTCCATCCGCCGCGTCGTCTTGCCGTCGAAGCAGTAGAGGTTACCGAGCGGCTGATCCCACTCGACGTCGCCCATGGTGCCTGCCCAGAGCCGGCCCTGGCGATCCACCTTGCCGTCGTTGAAGCGGTTGCCCGGCTTGTCGGGCTCGGGATCGGCCAGAATTTCGAGCTTCTGCGTGGCGAGGTCGAAGAAGGCGATCGTCTTGCGCAGCGTGAGGATGAGCCCGCCGTTCTGGCGCGGCGCGATCGACGTCACGAGATCGGGCAGCTCGAACATACGGTTCGAGCCGTCCGCCGGGTTGAAGACGTTGAGCTGTTTGCCGGTGATGTCGGCCCAGTACAGGACCTTCTCGCGCGCGTCCCACATCGGGCCCTCGCCGATCTGGGCCATGGCGGCGAGCACGCGCACCACGTCGACCTTGGTCGGTTCCACTTCGTACTTGAGCTCGGTTCGGTTCATCTCCTCAACCTTCCTGTTGGCGGCCGTAGACTAGCAGCATGGCGATGATCACGGCGCCGTAGATGATCTGGCGCCCGCCTTCCGGCATCTGCAGCACGGAAAGCATACTCTGCAGCAGCACGATCAGGATCGTGCCGAGAACGGTGCCGAGGACAGTGCCTCGCCCGCCCATGATGTTGGTGCCGCCGATGACCACGGCGGCGATGGCGGGCATCAGGTACTCGTTGCCCATGCCCTGAAATGCCTTGTGCGAGAAGCCCACGAGCAGCATGCCGCTGAGCGCCGCGCAGATGCCCGAGAGCACGAAGGCCCCGATCAGCACCAGGTTGGTCCTGACGCCGGACAGGTACACGGCCTGCTCCTGGTTGCCGATCGCGAAGATGTAGCGGCCGAGCGCGGTCTTCTTCAGCATGAAGGCCGCCCCGGCCCCGACCGCGAGCCACACGATGAGCGAGTGCGGGATCGACAGCGTTTTGCCCACGGCCAGGACTTCCATCCAGCGTGGCGCCTCGCTGCGTGGCGAGAAGCCTCCCGTGTAGAGCACCATCAGGCCCTGCAACATGGCGTTGGTGCCCAGGGTGAAGATCATCGACGGCACGCGCAGCAGGGCAACGCCGGCCCCGTTGACCAGGCCGGCCAGGGCTCCGACGGCGAGACCGCAGGGCAGGGCGGACCAGCCGCCGATTCCGGCCGCCAGCATCGCGCTCGAGGTGAGCACCCAGGGCATGGACAGGTCGATGTGTCCGAGCAGGATCACGATCATCATGCCCGTCGCGGCGACGCCCAGGAAGGCCGCGATCTGCAGCTGCTGCAGGATGTAGCTCGGGCCCAGAAAGGCCAGCGTGCCCTGCGTGACCAGCGTGCTGATGGAGCCGGCCACGAGGATCACGGCGATCGACAGCAGCGCGTACCAGGTCGGTGTGTCGAGCCCGAGACGGCTCTTGAGCGCGAGGAGCTGCTGCATCGAGCTCACCGGAAGACGTGAAGCCTGTTCTTGACGCGCACGACCCAGAGGGCGCCGAGGGAGACAGCAGAGAGCAGAATCACGCCCTCGAACAGGGGCTGGTACAGCGGATTGGCCAGGAAACCGAGCGCGCTGGCCTCGTCGACGACACGGAAGTTGAACGCCACCGAACGCAGCACCAGGGCGCCGAACAGCGAACCGATGGCGCCTCCGACGCCGCCGTAGAGTGAGGTGCCGCCGATCACCACGCTGGCAATGGAGTTCAGCGTGTACGTGCCGGCCTGCGGCATGTCGGCGTTGCCGGCGCTGGTCTGCAGCGTCAGGTACAGCCCGCCCAGCGCGGCGAACAGGCCGGACATCGTGTACGCCGCGAGCTTGACGTGCTGCACGCGCACGCCGGACATGGTCGCCGCCTCTTGCGAAGAGCCGACGGCATAAGTGCCCAGGCCGTAGCGGGTGCGCCGGTAGTAGACCCAGAGCGCCGCCACGAGCAGCATCCAGACCAGCGGCGACGGGATCTTGCCGATCGCGCCGAGCGGCGCCGCGCCGAGCGCCGTGAGCAGCTCGTTGAGGTCGAAGGTCGCGGCGAAGGCCAGGCCGCGGTCCACCTGCCCGCCCGGCGTCGGCCTGAGGAACAGCGCGAGGCCGATGAAGATCGTGCCCGACGCGAGCGTGGCGATGATCGGCTGTAGCCGGCCGTAGACGACGAGGCAGCCGTTGGCCAGGCCGGCGGCGATACCCACGCTCAGACACAGCAAGATGCCGAGGACGTTCTGGCCCGCGCTGCCACCGAGCGTGTGCGACGCCACGCAGTTGACCAGCGTGATGAT
>DATLIL010001052.1:0-7320 GCA_035539475.1 Polyangiaceae bacterium | reverse complement strand
CTGCTGATGCATGAGGGGGCGTGTCGAGTGAGGCGAAACCATATCCGCTGCGCTCCATCGCCGCAACTCGCGTCGGGCTTCGGTGCACGCGCACGCCGGATCATTCAATCGACGGCCAGCAGCTGCTCCAGGCAACGCTCGCGCGCAAAATGACCAGCGTAGAGGCTCTGTCCAGCTGCGGCGAGGCGAGCTAGCTCGGCGCGGTTCGAGAGTGTGGAGTCGACCAGCGCGACGAAGGCGGCGCCGTCCAGCGCAGGAGCGAGTCCCACCGCGCCCGAGCTCTGCCAGAGCGGCTCTGTCACATGTCCGTCCGTGGTCAACGCGGGGACACCGAGCTCCAGCGCGGCCATCAAGCTCGTACGGCGACCGCTGACGCCATCCTGAAACGGGTAGATGCCGGCGTCGCAGGCCGCGATCGCATCGGCCACTGCCTGGGCCGGTAGCGGACCCGTGGCCACGAGCTGCGGGCCGAGGTCGGCGTGCTGCCGCACGAGCTGTTCGCGGAAGCGTTCGCCGCCATGCCCCAAGAGCAGCAGTGTTCGCTCGTGGCGTCCCTGCAACAACCCCGGCACCACCTCTCGCAGCGCCGCGATCATCGGCTCGCTGTAGGTGCCGAAGTGAAACAGCACGCTGGCGGCCTGTGGCAAACCCAGAGCTTTGCGCACGGCGGAGGCCGGACGCGTGGCGGTGCCGGGCAGGTTGCTCGGCACCGGCATCCACTCCGGCTCAGCGCGCAGCCGGCCCCACTTCTTCAAATAAGGTATCCAGGCGTCGGTGGAGACCAGGCAGCGCTCCGCACCACTCGCCAGGGGAGTGAGCATCAAGCGCGTGGCCACGGCGCGGAGATCGCGGCGCAGCGGTTGACCTGGGACGAACGGAAAGACGACCTCGTGGAACATGACCCAGAGCCTGGGCACTCGCGCGGCCAGCCAGGTCAAAAAGGGCAGGTTCAGCCCCCTCAGGCCGTAGCTTTGCGGCACGTACTGCAGGAGCACGATCGGCGGAACCTCGGACTGCCCGAGAGCGCTCGCAATCGTCCGGCACGAGCGCAGCCGAAAGCGATCCCCGAGGTCCGAGACCTCCACGCCCGGATCGGCCGCCGCCTGCGCCATACCGGGCACGAACACGCGCACGCGCTCGCCGCGCTCAGCGAGGCCCACGGCGATCCCACGGCTGAAGTCGCCGACGCCGCCGGGAGCCGGCGGGTACTCGGGAGTCACGATGAACCAGGAGCGCACGGCTCCGTATGTCGCTCCCGCCGGTCGAACGCAACCGGCGCGCGCCGGCGGCCGTGTTAGAGCAGAGCTCTCTCGTGATCCGGCGTCGTCTGTTCACCGTCGCGCGTTCCTACGCCGTGTTTCGGCTGCTGGCGCCGCGCTGGTACGCGCGGGAGCCGCTCGACGCCTTGCTCGCGCGGCAGCCGCGCTCGCAGCGGTCGATGCCGGACGAGCTCCCGGCAATCGAACGCGACGTGCTGCGCGTGGAGTCGTTGCTCGCGCGCGTGCGTTTCGTGCCAGGTGGCTGTCTCTATCGCGCGCTGGCGCGCTATGCGCTCCTCAGGCGGCGGGGCCACGCCACGAGCTTCGTTCTCGGCATCCACGCCGAAGGCCTGGAGCAACCGGGGCACGCCTGGGTCGAGGTCGACGCCCGGCCGTTCGCGGAGGCCGAAGACGTATCGCGCTACCGGGTCACGTTCCGCTACCCGCCCAGGGAAAAAGATGGGAGCCTCCGGCCATGAGCGAAAGCGCGACTCTCGTCGAGTCGCTCCGCGCACACCCGAAGTGCTTGCTCACCGAGCTGGATGACGGCACGGGCGTCGTGTTGAACCTCGACACGAAGTTCTACTTCACGCTGAACACCACCGCCGTCGTCTTGTGGAAGGAGCTCGCTCGGGGCGCGCGTACGAGGCGCGAGCTCGCCGAGAGCCTGGTGCAGGAGTTCGAGGTCGAGAGCGCGCAAGCTGACACGGATGTGTCACAGTTGGTCGACGAGCTTTTGGCTGAAGGGCTGCTCGAGCGCGTGATATGAGCTAGCCATGGGCCTTGGATCGGTTCGGCGAACTGCGCTCGTCACGGGCGCGGCTGGGTTCTTGGGTTCGCACCTGGTCGATCGCCTGCTGGCCGAGGGCTTCGAGGTGGTCGGGCTCGATAGCCTGATGACCGGTGACCTGACCAACCTCTCGCGAGCTTCACGCGATCCGCATTTTCATTTTCAGGCGGGTGACGTGCGGGAGCCGCTGCACGTCTACGCCGAGATCGTCTTCAATTTCGCCTGTCCCGCCTCGCCCGTTCACTACCAGCGCGATCCCTACGCCACGTTCACGACCAGCGTGCTCGGTGCCCAGCGTCTGATCGAGATGGGCCGTGGCCGCGCTTGCCGCGTGATCCACGCCTCGACCTCGGAGGTGTACGGCGATCCTGCGGTTCACCCTCAGCCCGAGAGCTACTGGGGTAACGTCAACCCGATTGGTCCGCGCGCTTGCTACGACGAGGGCAAGCGTGGGGCGGAGACGCTACTCACGGACGCGCGGCGCAGCTGGGGCCTGGATGCGCGTATCGTGCGCGTGTTCAACACCTACGGTCCGCGCATGGCCTTCAACGACGGGCGCGTGGTCTCGAGCTTCATCGCTCAGGCGCTGCAGGGTGAGCCGCTCACCGTTCACGGCGAAGGTCAGCAGACCCGCTCGTTCTGCTACGTCGACGATCTGATCGAGGGCTTCGTGCGCATCGCGCGCCTGCCCGAGCTCGACGGCCCGATCAACCTGGGCAACCCCGCCGAGTTCACCGTGGCCGAGCTCGCCGAGATCATTCTGGAGCTGACCGGCTCGAAGTCGCGGATCGAGCAGCGGCCGCTGCCGGCAGACGATCCCAAGCAACGTCAGCCCGATATCACCAGGGCCCGCACGCTGATCGACTTCCGGCCGGGCGTGGAGCTGCGCGAGGGACTGCGTCGCACGATCGCCGACTTCGACGAGCGCATCCGAGCTAGCCCGAGCTCGGGCTAGCTCTTCTTCAGCTCGACGCTGGTGCCGAGTTTCTGGCCGAGCACACGTGCGAGCGTGGCCCACAGCTCGTCGCCGGTCTTGGCCGCGATCCAGCGCCCCTGGGCTTCGTTCCAGTCGAAATGCCAGGCCGAGCGCTCCGCGGCCATCCAGATCTGCCGCGCGGCGCGGTGCGAATTGATGATGAACTTCGTGCCGTCGGGGAACTCGAGGCTGAGGATGTCGTGCGCCAGCTCAGCCTCGAAGTCTTCGCGATCGAGTGCGTCGAGTGCACGAACCAGAGCCGAGAGCTCCGGATAGGCACGCGCCTCGTAGTCGGCCTCGCTCGAGCCCGACATCACTGCGTGGCGGGCAGGCAGGCACCAGCAGTGCAGCGGTTGCCGGGGTTGCAGTCAGTGTCGAGCTGACAGGGGAACACGCACTTCTGGAACTGGGGATTGCAGCGATGCGTCAGGCATTGCGCGTCGGACTGGCAGGCGAGCGCCATCGGACCCGGCGCCGAGAGCGGAGCCGTGCCGGGCGCGGGTTGCGCGGCAGGTGCAGGCTGCCCCGCTGGTGCGGGTTGCCCGGCGGGTGCAGGTTGCCCAGCGGGCGCGGGCTGTCCCGCGGGTGCGGGCTGTCCCGCTGGCGGAGGCTGGCCGTAACCCGGCTGCTGCTGGCCATAGGGCTGCTGAGCAGGCTGCTGCTCGTCCTTCTTCTTGCAGGCAATAGCGAGAGCAACGCTCGAAATAAGAACCGTCCAGGCGAGCACTTGGCGCATCGTGTTTCTCCGGGGCCGACGCTAATGGACCTACGCGCGGGTGGTCAACGCCGGGAGCCGGGCTGCGGCACAAATCCCGCAGAACGACGGGGTTGCGGAAAACTTCAACGGCATGGAGCTCGGAAGAACAAAGGGGTATCCTGCCGGCTTGGTCCAGATGGCCGACGCCGAACAAGTCGAACTGCTCGGTGACGGCGCCGTCATGAGACTCACGTCCGACCTGCGGGGGGCGCTGCGTCGCAGGCCGACCCAGGAGCCGAAGCTGGCCGGAGCACTGCGCGTGCTGTCTCCTCACTCGACTCGGCTGCGCGGCGAGCTCTGCGACGCGGTCGATACGATGACTCGGCGGGGTTCGTTCGAACGGCCGCTCTATGCCGCCGGGGTACGCGCGCTGGCCGAGCAGCAAGAACGCCGCGTCGCTCCTTCGCTGGTCAGAGCTCTCGACAGCGACGGCGCAGGTGGGCTCGCCAGCCTTTCCGCGGCCTCGCTCAGCAACGACCCCGATCTCAGCGAACCTCTGGCGCGGCTCGCCGCGAGCCGGCATGCGCACCTCGCCTTTGCCGCGGAGGTGGCACGCGTGGCTCGCCGTGAATCGAACGGCGTTCACATCGCCTCCATCGCACCGAAGATCAAGGAGGCACACCGCATCGCGCTCTGCCTCGAAGTCTTCGTCCCGCTGCTCTGGCACGAGCCGCTCGATTCGAGCATTGGTCCGGCGCTGGCCGTGCTGCGAGACTCCGAACGTCACCTCGGTCGCTGGCTAGTGCTGGGTGAGGTCGCGACGCGCGCGGGTGACCAGAAGCCGCTCGACGAGGCTCGCCAGCGGGCCGCCGAGGGTCCACAGAGCGCACGCGCCGCGTGGGCGCTCGTGGCCTGGGCGCTGTCCAGGGCTCCGGGCCAGACCGGCGCCGATACACCCGTGCGGCCTACCGTCGAGCTCGTGTCGCGGCTGAGCGATCGGCCGAGCTCCGACAAGGACACGACCTTTCTGTTTCGGCTGGCCGAGTCTGGCGCCGTCGGCGCCAAGCAGATGCTCGAGAACCTAGCGCGTGGCTCGATCCTGGCGAACGAGCCAGCAGTGCGCGCCGCGCTGCACCTCGCGCGCGAGTACGGCGACGGTCGCTTCCGCGAACAACTACTCGACACCGCGCGAGGTCCCAAGCGCGAGCACCTGCGCGGGCTGGCTGCGGCCGCCCTGTTCGATATCGGCGAGCGTGAAGTGGCGGGCAACGTGGCGGAGGAACTGGGCAAGAGCAAGCAGCTCGGCGCGCTGGCCTGGTGCGCGCTGGTGCGGGCTGGCCTCCACGCCGCGCCTGACGGCTGTCTGGTCACGGAGGCGAGCTACCGGCGGCTGCAGCTCGGCTGGGTCGAATGAAGCGCGCCAGCTGGCTCTGCTGCTGCCTGCTCTGGCTCGCGCTCGAGCCGGGCACGGCGCGAGCGGAACGCGAAAAGATCGTGATGTTCGTCGACCGCGACGACGACGACGACGACGGCGTCGCCGACGGTCGCGCCAGCGAGCTCAACGGAAAGGCCGTCGCCGACGTGCTGTGGTTGCCCGGCAAACCGCAGCGTGCCGTGAACCCGCAGCCAAACGTGCGTTTCATCGCCGGCAAGAAGCCGTGGCCCGGCGTGGGGCGTGCACCCGCTCGCCTGGGCGTGCAGGCGCTGGCTCCCGGCCTCGCCAGGATCGAGCTCGACGGTGAGGAAGTCGGCCTGAACCTGATCGAAGCACTGGCGGTGGACGACCGCGGAAACCGCGTGGATCTTGCCACGTCGCACGCTGCCATCACGCGCGTGCTGCCGACCGAGCTCGAGGCGGAAGACGCCGTGCGAGAAGAGGACCCCGACGCGCTGCGCTGGGTCCTCGTCGGGCCGAGCGGTGCGTTGCCGAGCGAGCTAGCGCTCCGTTCGGAGCGCTACGACGGACGCCCGCTCGATTCACTCGAGAGCGTGGAGCTCGGCCTGGGCCCCTGTCCGGACGGCGTGTCCCCCGAGCTCGAATGCAAGCGGACGGCACTGATCCGCGCCACCGGTGATCGCATCGACCGCACGCACCCGGAGTCCTCGGCGCGCTCGCTGCGCGCGGAAGTCGGGGGACGCATCGTGCTCTACGTCGGCAAGCACAAGGCCGCCAGCATACGGGTCGGCGGTCCACGGGTGACGGCGGTGGGACAGATCGGCCGTCTGCGCGGTCACGTGCGCGTGCACGTCATGCGCCTGGCGCCCGGAGGTATGCCCGCCATCGGCGGCGACGAGACCGGGGCGATGGCGCTCGCACGCGAAGAGATCGATACGGCGAGCGGCCTGTGGGGGCAGTGCGGAGTGCACTTTGGCGGCCAGGCCGATCAATGGATCGCGTTGCACGACCCGCCACCGCCGCACCTGCTGGCGATCGGCTGCGATCTGGGCTTGCCCGCCAGCGGCGGTGAGCTGCGCTTCGCCGTGGACGGGCGCCGGCTCAAGGTTCCGGTGAGCGCGGGCCAGCCGCCCGTCATCGTCGCGGAGCGCGTGGCGCGCGCGCTCGCGGCGCTGGGCTACGGTGCGACCGTCAGCGTGAACGCGCGGGTCGCTCCTGCAGCGCTGCCCACCGTGGATGTCCTCGTCCGCCGCCGTGACGGGAGCCCTGCCGCGCTGCGCCCAGACGGTACCGCGGCGCTCTCCAGCGACGCCACGCTCGGCGTATGTATCGGCGAGGTGAACCTGGCTGATGGGCTCACGCACTTCTCCGACGCCGACGCTGCTTCGGGCACGCTCGAGGAGCGAACGCTGATCAAGGCGTTCGCCGACGACGACCCCACCACCATCGACATCTTCGTCGTACCGGCCTTCGCGGGCGCCGGTCGCATCGGTGAGTCGTTCGTCGACGGTGAGCGCGCCAGCGTGCAGAACGTCGTCGTGCTCGATCGCGCTGGTATTCGAGCCGGCGCGCGCTCCTACGCGCTGGCTCACGAGCTCGGGCATATCTTGCTCGATATGCCCGGCCACCCCGACGATTTCGGCGTTGATCGGCCCTCGGCGCTGATGGACGCCGACGCCGCCGATCCCTCGATCTTCGGCCCTCGCCGCCTGAGCGTCAGCGAGTGTGAACGAGCGCTCCTGCAGAGCGGCCCCGGGTCGCCGCTGCCGCTGTTGCAAGACTGGCCCCTGTTCTCGGTCAAAAAACCGCGCTAGCTAAGGAGCTCATGCCGGACCGCCCGAGTCTCCTCATCGCATCGGCCGACGACAGCTCCGTTCAGGCACTGGGCGGCATGTTGCTCGACGCTGGCTTCACGGGGCGGCGCGTGCGTTCCCGGGCGGAGGCCATGGCCGAGCTCGAGCAGGGCTCTTACGAGGTCGTGATCCTGGATCGCGACCTGCCGGACCTGCCGTTCGCCACGCTGTTCGCGGCTCTGGAGCAGCGCGATCTCGCGATCCCGGTGGTGGTCCTGGTCGCGGCCGACGCTCCCGCCGACGGGGTGGCCGCGGTGCGGGCGGGCGCGACGGATTTTCTGCGCAAGCCCGTCGAACGCGACGAGGTGTCGTACGTGCTCGGCAAGGCGCTGAAGAGCGCGGCGCTGGA
>DATLIL010001051.1:0-6252 GCA_035539475.1 Polyangiaceae bacterium | reverse complement strand
TAGTCGTCGAGCGCCTGGAACGCGACCCGGTGCTGCGCGCCGAGCTCGGCGCGCAGCACCGGGTCGCGTTCCAGGCGCTCGACGACTAGTTCGAGGCTCTGGCCGCTCTCGGCGCTGAGCTCGGCCAGGCTCGCGGCGATGCGAGCTCGGAGCCAGGCTGGGGCCGCGGCGCCGCGGCTGCCGACGCCGTGATGCTGCTCGACGAGCGCCAGGACACGGCTCAGCAGCGGGTCGTCGTCCGGCATCTCATCCCGCAGCGGCGCGACCGGCGAGCGCTGCGAGCTCGGGCACGTCGAGCAGCGCGCCGACGTCGAGCACCGCGCAGGCGGGGGGCTCGGACAGCACCCCGAGCAGCAGCGCGGCAACCGCAGGAGGCAGCGTGGCGGGGACGGGAGAAAAGCCCTGCTCACCGAGCTCGCGCAGACCGACGAGCTCGGATACTCGGAGCCCGGCTCTACGGCCGCCGCTGCCGCGCTCACGCACCACCACGACGCGGCCGTCGAGATCCGGAACCGGGCTGCCCCCGAGCAGCAGCGCCGGTTCGAGCACCGGCAGCACCTCGCCGCGCAGATTGATCACGCCGGCCATCAGCGGCACCGCGTGAAACACACGAGCCAGCGGGCGCGGAGCGATCACCTCCTGCACGTTCTCGAGCGGCAGGGCGTAGCGCGCGCCGGCGATGGCAACGACCATGCACCGGGGGCGTCCAGAGACCCTGCCGCTATCCTCCGCCGGGCTCATCAACCTGTCACAGGAAGCCGGCCTTGCGACCGCCGCTCGGCGGCGCATCGATCGATCCACCGAAACAGTCCTCGAGAGCGACCAGGTAGCGTTCGCCCTTGATCGTCTGAGCGTGGATCAGTCCCTTTTCGAGCTTGGCGGCCTGCACCCGTGAGACGGTCAGGCTGGCGCCGTTGGAGGCCACGTAAAGGGTGAGCGACCTACCCTCGGGCAGCGAATACCCGCGTTCCTCTTTCTTGGCCTCGGCCGCGGTCAGGAGCGCAGTGAAGTGTTCCTCGGTCATGACCCCGGATCTTTTGCCGAACCAGGCCGGTGTCAAGCACGGCGACCGTGGCGCGGCACGATGGGCCAGGGTAGCGTGTGTTTCACCATGGAGCCTGCTGGCGAGCACATCCGCATCCAGCATCTCGAAAAGAGCTTTGGTTCCACGCGCGTGCTCAGGGACGTGAACATGAGCGTCGGCCGCGGGGAGGTGGCGGTGGTGATCGGCGGCTCGGGTGCGGGCAAGACCACGCTGCTCAAGATCCTGATCGGGCTCGATCGGCCGACCAGCGGCAGCGTGCTGGTCGAGGGCGTGGACCTCTGCAAGCTGAAGGGGCGCGAGCTCGCGGAGATGCGCAAGAAGTTCGGCATGGTCTTCCAGTATTCCGCGCTGCTCGACTCGATGAACGTGCTCGACAATGTCGCCTTCCCGCTGCGCGAGCACACCAAGCTGCCCGAAAAAGAAATTCGCAAGCGGGTCAAGGACAAGCTCTCGCAGCTCAAGCTCGAGAACGTCGAAGAGAAGTTTCCCAGTCAGCTCTCCGGCGGCATGCGCAAGCGCGTGGGTCTGGCGCGCGCGCTGATGCTCGAGCCCGAGACCATCCTCTATGACGAGCCCACCAGCGGCCTGGATCCCAAGACCAGCCGGCTCGTGGACGACCTGATCCTCGAGACGCGGGACACCTTCGGCGTGACCAGTATCGTGATCTCCCACGATATGGCCGGTGCGCTCCTGATGGGCGACCAGATCTTCATGCTGGCCCGCGGCGAGGTGGTCGCGTCGGGCACGCCCCGCGCCTTGGTCGACAGCCAGAACGACCTCGTGCAAGAGTTCCTGGACTCGAGCGGGATAGCCCCCGAGC
The DNA here is from genome assembly GCA_035539475.1 of Polyangiaceae bacterium. Lineage (GTDB taxonomy): Bacteria > Myxococcota_A > Polyangia > Polyangiales > Polyangiaceae > PMG-095. The sequence continues at coordinate 4,387 of DATLIL010001051.1, read as the reverse complement.
GTGTGCTCAGAGAAAAGACGACGAATGGCAGAGCGTAGTGTGTTCATCACCGGGGCGGCCGGCTTCATCGGCAGCCACGTCAGTGTTGCCCTGCTCCGGCAGGGCTTTCGTGTGGTTGGTATCGACAATTTCAACGACTACTATTCACCCGAGCGCAAGCGGCAGAACCTGGTCGAGATCGCCGCCGAGGCGCCAGGGCACACGCTGGAGCTGATCGAGGGAGACCTGCGCGATCGCGAGCTCACCCGTCGCCTCTTCAGCGAGAATCGCTTCGACGCCGTGGTCCACCTGGCCGCGATGGCGGGCGTGCGCGCCTCGGTGGAGAACCCAGCGCTCTACCTCGACGTGAACCTCAACGGCACACTCGGCTTGCTCGAGCTCGCCCGCGAGTTCGGACGCCCGAACTTCGTCTTCGCCTCCACCTCGAGCGCCTACGGCCAGAGCAAGGCGATGCCTTGGGTCGAGACCGACCCTGCCGATCGGCCGCTCGCGCCGTACCCGGCGAGCAAGCGCTCAGCCGAGCTCATGGGTCACGCCTACCACCACCTCCACGGCCTTGATTTCACCGCGCTTCGCTTCTTCACGGTGTACGGCCCGCGCGGCAGGCCGGACATGATGAACTACAAGATCATGGACAGCATGAAGCGCGGCACGCGCATCGAGCTCTATGACGGCGGGCGCCTCAAGCGCGACTGGACCTTCGTCGGCGACATCGTTGCTGGCGTGTGCGCGGCCGTGGAGCGCCGGCTGGGCTACGAGATCATCAACCTCGGGCGAGGCGAGCCGGTGCTCGTCTCCGAGTTCTTGGCCGAGCTCGAGCGCTGTTCGGGCAAGAAGGCGAACACCGTCGACAAGCCCATGCCCAAGGCCGACGTCGACGCCACTTTCGCCGACATCAGCAAGGCGCGGCGGTTGCTCGGCTACGAGCCCAAGGTCTCGGTGGCCGAGGGCGTGCGGCGCTCTTACGAGTGGTTCGAAGCCGCCGTCGGCTGAGCCAGGCCGAGCGCGGCGAGCAGCGGCTCGGGTTCGGCCTGGAGCACGGCGCCGATCACGGCGACCCCGTCGGCTCCAGCGCCGATACAGGGTAGGGCGTTGCCAGCATCGACCCCGCCCAGAGCGTAGAGCAGCCGGCTGCCACAGCGCTCTTTGGCGCGCATCAAGGCGGCGAGTCCGAGCGCCGGCCGGCCCTTGCGGGGGCTCATGATCGGCGAGAGCACGAGCGCGTCTGCGTCGAGCTCGCCCGCGCGATCCGGGTCGTGGCAGGCGCGGCTGACGAAGAGCGAGCCGCCGACGAGTTTCCTCGCGTCCCAGGCGTCGACGCTGTCTTCGGCCAGGTGTACCGCGTCGGCGCCCAGCGCCAGGGCGAGGTCCAGCCGTTCGGCGACGCCGAAGAGCTGCCGCTGCCGGCGGGCAACCAGAGCGAGCTCCGCGCCGAAGCGCAGTCGTTCACGCGCGGAGAGCTCCTTGTCGCGCAGCACGACGAGCAGCGAGCCGGCACGGGCTGCTCGCGCCGCGCGCTCGACGCGCTGGAGGAGCTCCGCCTCGGCGACGACGCCGAGATCGCTGAACACGATCAGTCGCGGTGCGCTGGTCACTGCTCGGAACGGCCGAGCTCGTTCTTGGCGCGCACGGCGTAGCGGCTGTTCGGGTAGCGCTCGATCAAGAACTCGAGCGTCTTCTTGCGGCCGTCCTCGTCGCCCTGCTTCTCGAAGCGCTCGGCCAGCTCGTACAGGGCTTCGGGCGGGGTTTCGTAGCGCTCGTCGTCGGCCTGGCCGGAGCCGCATTGCAGGGGCGCACCGCCCAGCGAAAGAGCGGCCGCGAGGAACAGAGTGCGCGTCACCACCGTCCACTCTTGCCAGGCCGGGGGCGTGCCCGCAAGCCGTGCTATAGGGCTCTCCCTCATGGCCACGTCATCCGCCTTCGAAAAGCTGCCGGCGGAAGCTGATTTTCCGGCGCTCGAGGAAGAGGTGCTCCTGCTCTGGAACAAGCTCGACGCCTTTCCAGAGTCGAACCGACGCCGCGCGAGCGGTGAGCCCTACGTCTTCTACGACGGCCCGCCCTTCGCCACCGGTCTGCCGCACTACGGGCACCTGCTCACCTGCACGATCAAGGACATCGTGCCCCGCTACTGGAACATGCGCGGCCACCCGATCGAGCGCCGCTTCGGTTGGGACTGCCACGGCCTGCCGATCGAGGCGCTGGCCCAGGAAGCGCTCGGTCTGGCCGGCACCTCCCAGATCCTCGAGCACGGCGTGGCCGCCTTCAACGAGAAGTGCCGCTCGATGGTGCAGGCCTACGTGGCCGAGTGGCGCAAGACGGTCACTCGGCTCGGGCGCTGGGTCGATTTCGACAACGACTACAAGACCATGGACCCCGGGTTCATGGAGTCGGTGTGGTGGGTGTTCAAGCGCCTGTGGGACGACGGTCGCGTCTACAAGTCGTACCGCGTGATGCCCTACAGCTGGAAGCTCGCGACACCGCTCTCGAACTTCGAAGCCAACAGCAACTACAAGGACGTCCAGGATCCGGCCGTCACGCTGCGCTTCCGTGTCACCAAGGGCGCGGAGAAACTGGGCATCGCCGAGCCGTTCTACCTGCTCGCCTGGACGACCACCCCCTGGACGTTGCCGGCGAACCTCGCGCTCTGCGCCGGCCCCGGCATCGAGTACTCGCTGGTGCGCGACAAGCAGGCGGGCGCCGTCTACGCCATCGCCTCGGCTCGCCTCGGCGCCTACTACAAGAACGCAGACGAGTACGAGCTCGTGAAGACGCTGTCCGGCGCCGAGCTCGCCGGTCTCGGCTACGAGCCGCTCTTGCCCTACTTCGCGTCGCACCCCGCGAGCTTCGTGGTGCGGAACGACGCCTTCGTCAGCACCGAAGACGGTACCGGCATCGTGCACATGGCGCCCGCCTACGGCGAGGACGACTTCCGCATCTGCCGCGCGGCGGGCATCGAGCTCGTCGATCCGCTCGACAACGAGGGCAGCTTCACCAGCCTGGTGCCCGACTTCGCCGGCCAGAACTGCAAGGACGCCGACAAGGGCATCATCAAGAAGCTGAAGGACGACGGCAAGATCGTGCAGCAGAACACGATCGTCCACAGCTACCCGTTCTGCCCCCGCACCGAGACGCCGCTGATCTACCGCGCGATCGAGGCCTGGTACGTGCGCGTCACGGATCTGCGCGAAAAGCTCGCGGCGCAGAACGCGACCGTGACCTGGGTACCGCAGGCCGTGGGTGAGAACCGCTTCGGTAACTGGCTCAAAGAAGCCAACGACTGGAACATCAGCCGCAACCGCTTCTGGGGCTCGTGTATCCCGATCTGGATCAACGAGAACGACAAGAACGACCGCATCTGCGTCGGCTCGATCGACGAGCTCGAGGCGCTCTCGGGCGTGCGCGTCAGCGACCTGCACAAACACATCGTCGACGACGTCGTGATCCGGAAGGACGGCAAGACCTACCGCCGCACCCCGGAGGTGCTCGACTGCTGGTTCGAGTCGGGCTCGATGCCGTACGCGCAGCAGCACTACCCGTTCGAGCGCAAGGAAGAGCTCGATCAGTTCTTCCCGGCGCGCTTCATCGCCGAGGGGCTCGATCAGACGCGCGGCTGGTTCTACACGCTGCTCGTGCTCGGCACGGCGCTGTTCGAGCAGGCGCCGTACCGCAACGTGGTCGTCAACGGGATGATCCTGGCCGAAGACGGCCAGAAGATGTCCAAGCGCAAGAAGAACTACCCCGACGCCAACGTCCTGATCGCGACCTACGGCGCGGACGCGCTGCGCGCCTACATGATCAACTCGCCGGTGGTGCGCGGCGAGCCGCTGAAGTTCTCCGAGCGCGGCTTGAAGGAGATCGTGCGCAGCGTGGTGCTTCCGTACTGGAACGCACTCTCGTTCTTCTCCACCTACGCCACCCTCGACGGCTTCGATCCGCGCACCTGGCAAGCCGCGCCGGTCGCGGAGCGCGCCGACATCGATCGCTGGGTCCTGAGCGTGCTGCAGAGCCTGGTCGCCGACGTGAACCACGAAATGGAGGGCTACCGCCTCTACAACGTGGTGCCGCGCCTGGTCAGCTTCATCGACGACCTCACCAATTGGTACGTGCGCCGCTCGCGCCCGCGCTTCTGGAAATCGGCGGACGACAAGGACAAGACGAACGCCTACGCCACCATGTACGAGGTGCTCGTCACCTTCGCCAAGGTGCTGGCGCCGTTCATGCCGTTCCTGACCGAGACCATCTACCAGCGCTTCGTGCGCCCGGTCGACGCGAGCGCCCCGGAGAGCGTTCACTTCTGCGACTTCCCGCGGGCCAACTCCGCGCTGATCGAGCCTGCCCTCGAGGAGCGGATGAGCGTCGTGCGCAAGGTCGTCGCCCTGGCCCGCAA
>DATLIL010001050.1:0-2993 GCA_035539475.1 Polyangiaceae bacterium | reverse complement strand
GGCGAGCCCACGTCCGATCGAGAGCTGATCCCAGCGCCCGCGATCTTGATCCGGCAAAAGGATGGGATCGCCATCGGGCCCCACTCGAGCCGCGGCGCGCGAGGCGTGGAGCTCCATCAGCGCGAGCAGGCCGAAAACCTCGGATTCGTTCGGCATCAGGCCGCTGAGGATGCGGGCGAGTCGCAGCGCGTCGGCGCAGAGCTCGGGCCGCAAGAGGTCGTCGCCGGCGCTGGCCGAGTAGCCCTCGTTGAACACCAGGTAGATGACCTCGAGCACCGAGGAGAGCCGGCTCTGTAAGTCCGCCCCACGTGGCACCTCGAACGGAACCTGCGACGCTGCCAGTGTCTTCTTGGCGCGCACGATGCGCTGGGCCACGGTCGGCTCGGGCACGAGGAACGCACGCGCGATTTCCTCGGTCGTCAGCCCGCCGATCAGGCGCAGCGTGAGCGCCACGCGCGCTTCGGTCGAGAGCACCGGGTGGCAGGCCGTGAACATCAGGCGCAGGAGGTCGTCGCCGATTTCGTCGTCGATCGCGTCCTCGAAGTCCTGCACGCCGAGCTCGCGCTGCGCATCGAGCGTGTGACCGAGCTCTTCGTGTTTGCGCGCCACGAGCTTGCCGCGGCGCAGCGTGTTGATCGCGCGATTCTTGGCCGCGGTCATCAGCAGGCGCCCGGGTTGTCCGGAACGCCCGACTGTGGCCATTGCTCGAGCGCCGCGACGAGCGCGTCCTGCGCGAGCTCCTCGGCGACGCCCACGTCGCGAACGATCCGCGTCAGCCCCGCGATGAGCTTGGGCGACTCGATGCGGAAGACGGCGTGGATCGCCTGGTGAGTCTCGGAAACCGTCACGGCCTCCGAATCTCAGCATTTTCGCGCGCGGATGCTAGTGCGGGATGTTCTGCGGCTCGAAGACCTGCAGGATCTCACCTTCGCCGTCACCGGCGACGCTCATGAAGCGGCGGGCCATTTCGACGGCCTCCGCCCTGGAGCCGACCTCGATCAGCGCGAAACCGTCGATCAGCTCCTTGGTCTCGGCGAACGGTCCGTCGGTGACGCTGAAGGTCCCCGCCGTCATGCGCACGTGCGTGCCCGTGGTAGGCCGCACCAGCCCACCGGTCATCACTACCACCCCCGCGGCCATCATTTCTGCAGTCAGCTTGCCGATCGCGGCCATCTTCTCCGGGGTCGGTGGCGCGGACCTGTCGCCCGCGTACGTCATCAAGAACTTCATGTTCGCTCCTTGCCTCAGTTGCAGATGGGCGTCTCGTAGATCTGGCGGATCTCGCTCTCGCCCTTGCCCACCACGTTCAAGAAGCGCTTCGTCCACTCGATGGCCTCGGCCTTGGTCTTGACCTGCATCAGGCAGAAGCCGGCGATGAGCTCCTTGGTCTCGGGGAAGGGGCCGTCGGTCACGCTGATGTCACCGTCGTCGATGCGCAGGCGAGCACCCTTGGAGCTCGGCATGCAGCCCTCGGTCGCGAGCAGCACGCCCGCCTTGGCCATTTCGCCGATCAGCTTGCCCATCGCGGCCATCTCCTCGGCATCCGGGGGACCGTCGGTATGTTCCGCACCCGGCCGATACACGCACAAGAACTTCATGATGACGTCTCCTTTGGCCAGGAATTCCCTGGCTTCATCATGACGACAATCGAGCTCTTTGCCGATCGACAGGGCGCACGAAAAAAAACGCCGCGCGAATCGCTCCGCGCGGCGCCGTTGATTGGGTTCTGTTTGGGTCAGGGAACCGTGTTGGCAGCGTTGGCCTTGGGCGCGCTCTCCGCCGCCGTCTTCATTGCGGCCAGGCCCTTCTCGAAGTCGCCGCCGACCATCTTGTCCATGTCCATGAACAGGCAGAACGCCTTGCCCACGAAGTTGTTGTTGCCGTCCATGGCCCAGGTCACCTTCGTGCCCTCGGCGCTCGGGCTGAAGCTGAAGGTGGCGGTGTTGGTCGCCTCCATGGGCTTGAGGAACTCGAGCTTGATCACGAGCTGCTTGTTTGGCTCGCTCTTCTCGATGCTCATGCGGCCCTCGCCGACCTCGTCGTTGCCGACCCAGGCGTAGGTGGCGCCGACGCCCGAGGGTGAGCCGCCGTGGGTTCGCTTCATGCCCGGGTCGAGCTTTTCCCACGGTGACCAGGCGCTCCAGTTGTGGAAGTCGTTGACCTGGGCAAACGCGCTCTCCGGCGGCGCGGCGATCGTGACCGAACGCTCGACGTGGAACGTCGCCGGCTGCACGGCCACGACGACGATGAACAGGACCAGGACGGCGCTGATGCCGATCAGGATTTTGCGGAGCATGGGGAACCTTTCGTTTGAGCCTTCAGTCCTTCGTCAAACGAGGTAGCCCGGGATCGACAGCGCTAAGTCGATTTCTGGCTCGGGTACGCCAAATGCCGGATTTTGCTCGAAAAATAGTCAGAAAGAAGCGTCGACCTGAAGCCACGCTGCGTCGTGAGTCACGTAGACGGTCGGTCGGGTGAAAAACAGCGTGGCTCCCGTCGCCGCCGACACCAGGGCGATGCCCAGCGACACGTCGCAGAACAGCGCCGAACGGTTGGCGTCGTCGATGGTTTGTTCGGTGCAGAACGGCGAGCACGTCTTCTCGGCGTCGCTCTTCTTGGCGCGGGCATCGAGCCCGAAGACCGTGGCGGCAGCCGCGCCGACGACCGCCACGCCCCCGAGCACGTACACCGAGGTTGGCACCGGTCGGGTCGGAACCTCTGCCGGGCGTGGTCGCTGCTGGACCGGCGCTGGAACCGGGGCGGGCTCGATCACGGCAGGCGGGGGCGCGACGTCGTTCTCGAGCACTGGAACCTCGACCTCCACGGACGCTCCCTCCGTGAGCTCGATCTCCTGGCGCCAGCTCTTTCTCCCCGGTGCGCTCGCGCTCAGCACGTGAGCTCCGGCATCGACGGGCATGGCCGTCTCGATCAGCACGGGATCGACCTTTGCGCCGTCCTTCTGGATCTCGAGACCGTCGACCCGGTTTACCTCC
>DATLIL010001049.1:0-3175 GCA_035539475.1 Polyangiaceae bacterium | reverse complement strand
CCTGCGGAAACGCGAGCGTTCCGTCCGGCGTGCCCGGCGCCTCGACGGGCGCGGCGACGACGCCGCCCGTGGCCACGCCGTACAGCGTGTCGTCGATGAAGGTGCCGCGCTGCAAGCGCGCGCTCTCCTGCAACGTCCACGAGGAGCAGGCCGGGCTGCTCGACACGAGCTCGCTCATCAGCGTGGCGCCGTCGAGCGCGCCGAGCTCGCTGAAGCCGTCGCTGGTGCTGACCTTGATCAGCGCGATCTGGTTGAACACCTCGCCGGTCCACCAATCGTAGCCCGAGAACGGCACCGCCAGCAGGTTGCGCTCGGCGAAGTAGGTGAACGCGCGATGATCGACGCTGGCATCCGAGCTCAGTCCGTAGTCGAAGTCGTGCAAGAAGACCGCGTTCGGCTGGGTGGGGTCGCTCACGTCGAACAGGCGGAGCACCGTGTTCCAGTTCTCGCCCTGGCCGATGGTGAGCAGGTGAGTGTCGTCGATCGGGTGCATGTACTCACTGAAGCCGGGGATCTCGAGCTCGCCGAGCAGCTCGGGCATGGTCGGATCCGAGAGGTCGAAGACGAACAGCGGGTCCGTCTGGCGGAAGGTGACCACGTAGCCCTTGTCGCCGACGAAGCGCACGGCACGCACCGTCTCGTCGGCGCCGAAGTCGCCGGCGTCACCGACCACGGCGAGCGCGTCGCCGTCGGCCTGTAGCGTGTAGAGGTGGTTGATCAGGTCCGAGGTGCTCGTGATGACGCGCACCGTCCCGCCCTGCTCGCTGATCGAGAACTGACCGTCGATCACGCCCGGGACGACGCCCGAGGCGCTGTAGGCGAGCGGCTCGTCGCCAACCTGGAACACGTGCAGCTGGGTCTCGGCGTCTTCTCCCCGCGAATAGTCGGGCGGAGAGGCGATGATGGTCACCTCCGCGTTCTCGAACATCGTCTGCGACGCGCCGAGCAGGGCGGCGCCGGCCGGCGCCTGGTCGAGCGCGCCCAGGTCGACCTGGGGCACGAAGGTGACGGCCAGATCCAGAGTGCCGACCTCGGGGATGTAGAAGGCGTCGCAGTCGGGTGAGACGTCCACGAGCGAGCCGTCCTTCATCTGGTAGGCGCGGGGGATGAAGATCTTGGCGTCGATCGCGGCGATCGCCTCCTCGTTCTCTGCAACCAGGATCTCGGCGATCGTGTCGCTTATCAGCCCCTGGATCTCCTCACTGCTGTAGTCCGCCACGCTCTTGCCGGCCTCCTGGATGCGCTCGAGCACGAGCAGCTCGGCCTTCTGCTGATCGGCAGCGGTCACCATGGTGCGGAGCTCCGGCAGCGGGCGCGCCAGCGTCAGCATCGTGCGCACGTCCTCGGCCTGCCGGCGCGCCGAGAGGTAGTTGCCCTCGAAGAAGTACTCGGCCACGACCTCGAGCTCGGCCGAGGCGAAGCGGAACACGGTGAGCTTGGTAAACGACTCTGCCGTGCCCTCTACCCCGGCGTCGGCGAGCACCTCGGCGCCATCCACGATCGAGTACACGACGATCAGCCGTTCTCCCTCGCTGGCGCCGTCGGCCAGCATGATCTGGTTGCCGTAGGCCGGCAGCGGAGCCGAGGCGACGAGATCGAGCTCGCTCGCCGGGTAGGCCTTGGCGACCCGCAGCGTGCTGCCATCGACCACGAAGAAGTGCTGCCCGTCGGTCTTGACGAAGTCGGGCTCGTCGACGCCCGGGATCTGGGTATTCGTCCCGGTGAACACGGGGCCGGTCGGGCCGGATCCGCCGCCCGACGAGGTGCCGGCGCCGCCGCCCGTTGCCACGGGACCACCACCGCCGCTGCCTGCGCTCCATGAGCCACCGCTGCCCGGATTCGGGGTACCCCAGCCGCCTTCGTCGTAGCTCGCGCCCTCGGCCAGGCGCGTTCGAAGCTCGGCTCGCAGCGCATCGCTGAGATCGTCACAATCCAGCGCGCGTCGCAGGAGCGAGTTGATGACCGGCGGAGTGCCGCCACCGCCACCATCCGTGCCGCCGGCGCCGCCCATCTCGGGGTCCGGCTCGGGCTTCGGCTCGGGCTTGGGGTCCGGTTTGGGGTCCGGCATCGCGTCCGGATCGGGCGTCACATTGTTGTTACCGCCTTCGTCCGAACATGCGCTCACCAGCGCGAGCGCGAGCAAACCACCCCAAGACAAGCTTCTGAGCTTCATTGATCCTCGTCCTCCACCGGCCTTGATCGGCCGCCGGGGCATAGAGCAACCCCCGTGCCGCGCATGTTCACGCAGACAGATACGGCGTTTCTGCGCGAATCAGCCGAGCTGTGTGGCGCCGGGATCAGCGCTGGCACAGCACGGCACAGAACGACTCAAAGCGGCAGGCGGGGCTCAGTGAATGCGCTGGCCGGGCTTGGCTCCGGAGTCGGGCGAGAGCACGAAGATGTCCTTGTCGCCGGGTCCGGCGGCGATGACCATGCCCTCGCTGGTGCCGAACTTCATCTTTCGCGGCGCCAGGTTCGCGACGATCACGACCAGACGCCCGACGAGCGTGGAGGCCTGATACGCGCTCTTGATGCCCGCAAAGATGGTGCGCGTGCTCCCACCACCCAGGCTGACGGTGAGCTTGAGCAGCTTCTTGGCCTCGGGCAGCTCCTCCGCGGCGAGCACGCGGGCGACCCGCAGATCGACCTTACCGAAGTCGTCGATGGTGCACTCGGCGGCGAGCGGCTCGGCCGCGAGCGCAGCGCCGTCGTCGTCGTAGCTGCTCTCCGCTGCGGCTGCCGGCGCGGCGGCGGCGGTGGTGTCCTTGCTGGCCGCGATCATTGCCTCGAGCTTCTTGGGGTCGACCCGCTGCATCAGGTGCTGGAACGGCTTGATCGTCTGCCCCACCAGCGGCTGCTCGGACTCGCTCCACGCCGCAAGCGGAGCGCCCAGGAGCGCCGCGCTCTGCTCCGCCAGCTGAGGCAGTACCGGCGCCAGGTAGAGCGCCATCTGCCGGTACAGGTTCAAGGCCACGGTGCAGACGTCCTGCGCCTTCTGCGTCTCGCCCTGCTTGACGAGCTTCCACGGCTCCTTGCGATCGAAGTACTCGTTGGCGCGGTCGGCGAAGGTCATCACCGCGCGCATCGCCCGCGCGAAGTCGCAGCCCTCGTAGGCTGCGGCCACCTCTTGCCCGACGCGCACGCCCTCGGCGAACAGGCCCTCGTCGTCCGGGTA
>DATLIL010001048.1:0-2250 GCA_035539475.1 Polyangiaceae bacterium | reverse complement strand
CACCTGCGCGGGGTCGAGCTCGCACAGCAGCGAGGAGATGCCATGGAGACTGGGCTGCGGATGATCGAGGACGCGTTCACGCACGTGCTGCGCTCCGAGAACCCCGATGATTGGGCCCAGATGCAGCACAACCTCGCTGAGACGTTCGTGCAGCGAAACGCCGGAACGCGCTCCGATAACCTGGAGCGCGCCGTCGCCGCGTACCAAGCCGCTCTGCCGCTGCGGCACGGCCTTCAGCGTATCGATACGCTTCTCGGACTCGCACAGGCGCTCCGACAACGCCACGGGGGCGTCCCGGTCGAAAACCTGCGTCAGGGGGAGAGTGCGCTTCAGGAAGCAGAACATCTGCTCGCCAAAACCCCGGACTCCAGCCGGCAGATCTGGCTGCTGCTCGAAAAATCTCGATGGGAGGAAGGCCGAGGCAACCTGGATGCCGCCTGGAAGCTCGTTTGCCGCGCCAAGCAGTATACCCCCCGCGGGGAGCGCGACTGGCATTTGCGTGAGCGGGAAGCCGCCCTGCTCACCGCACGGGCGCTCGCCGAGCCGCAATATCGCGCCGAGGCGATTGCCGCCAACCGCGCCCTGCTCGACCATCCCTCCCTCCACAACTCCGCGCGCAGACCCTGGATGCTGCGCAGCCGGCTGCTTCAGCTCGGAGAAGTCCTCGAGCCGCCGACGCCGAAGTCGATCGCGGAGGAGGACCTCCGCACCTTGCTCGTAGCGCTCGGTGACGAAGCCCTCGCGCCGCCGCTCGTCTCGGCCCTCGAGCTGCGCGTCCGGAGCGAGGAGCGCGCGGCGTTCCGGCTCCCGAGCGGTCGCGCACTCGTACGAATCGAGTCGGACCTCTCGCCCCTGCTCATGCGCCTCGCACTTGAATTGCACCGTGCGGGGAATCATGTCATGGCGGTCGGCTATCTGGCGCATCTCGGCGCCTGGTCCTTGCGGCGAGCCCTACAATGGACCGCTCTTTCCGGAGGCCCAGAGACCCATATGCTGCGTTGGTCTCGCGTTCTCGAGGACCGGCTATCGGAGGTGATGGCTTGGGCGAGCTCCCTCGACGTCCTCCGCGCTCACGGGCAATCCTTTCCGCCGCCCGCACCAGAGTCTGCCGAGCGGCTGCAGACCTATCTGACCGGCGCGCTGGATCAGGTGCACCTCACGCCGGATGACCTGACAGCGCTGCTGTCGATGGCACCGCCGGAGCGTGACGCGGCGGCCGCCGAGCTGAGAGCAGGCATCGAGCAAGGCGTCATGCAGATCCTGACGAACATCGAGGAATCGGACGGCGCGCTTGCCAACTCGCTCACGTCGCCGACGCTGGTCGCTCCAGGACACCTGACGCGCGCTCTCTCCGCAGGACAATCGTTCGTCGTATTCGTGAACGAGAAGCAGAGATGCGCGCTCGGCGCCGTTTGGAAAAACTCGGATGACAGCGTGCACTCCCGCCTGGTGTTCGATACGCTGCCAGCCGAGGAATCGTCGAGCGAGGCGCCGCTTCCTATGCAATCCGAGGTGAAAGACCTGGTGCGTGCGCTGCGCGCGGACGGGGTCGCGCGGATCGCGCTCGTTTGTCGGGGCGTCGTTACGCGCCTCGCGGCGGTCTCCTTCGGGGCCGTCACTCAGTCCGATCCGCGCATCGTGCACCTGCCGGGCATCGACCGGACGAGCTTACCTCCTCTCGATCGCGCCCGCTCCGATCGATTGCTAGTTTTGCTCGACGAGGATCCTGACACGAATCTGCCCTGCCTCGTCGCCGTCTCGAAGACCCTCGAGCGCGCGGGATTCCGAATCCTCCGTCCCGGTGCGTCGCCGACGGAGGCAAGCGTGGCGGCCATGCAGAGCGCGCGTGTCGTTCTCATGGCAGGACACGGAGAGGGGATCGTCGGGCCCATGGGACCAAGTATAGGCCCTGCACCGGTGAGCCATTTCGATCAATACCCGCTCGCTGGTTGCGAATGGAGCGCTTGCATTGCGTGCAACGTGGGGGATCCAGCGCAACAAGAGGCGGTCTTCTGGGATCGCGACGATCCCTTCGGTGCAGCCGAGGCATTGCTGCTCGCTGGGAGCCGCGCCGCGGTCGATTGTTTGCGGCCCGTCCCCGAGGTGCTTGCGGCAATGGTGCTCGAGGAGGTCGCCCTCCGCAGTCTCGACGGAGTCGAGCCCGAAATTGTCTTCGGCGATGCGTTGCGGACCCACCGCGTGGCCTGGTCACAGTTGGTTGAGCCGCTCGCCATGTGCATTCGGGAGAGC
>DATLIL010001047.1:0-8601 GCA_035539475.1 Polyangiaceae bacterium | reverse complement strand
CTAGCGCTGGGAACCGGGCTCTGCGAAGCTCGGTTGCGCCATGGCCGAGGACGAGACCCTCGAACAGCGTCTGACCGAGCTACTCGAAGAGCTGGCCGAGCTGATGGACAGCGATCCGGAAGCCGCCATCGATCTCGCCGAGCGGGGTGAGCCCGAGCTCGCGTCGCATCCCGAGGTGCGGCTCGCGCGTTGCCACGCGCTGTGGCTCGCTCGCGGTGTGGAGGCAGCCAAGCAAGGCTTTCAGGCCTTGCTCGCCGATCACGACGACTACGCCGACGCCCACGCCGATCTGGCCGTGGCCTACGACGAGCTCGGCGAGGACAACCTGCGCAACCAGCACCTCTTGCGTGTGCTGGCGCTGGACACCGCTCAGGATCGCGAGGCCGGCTTCGACGCCAGCGAGTACGAAGAGTTCATCGTGGAGACCGCCGAGCGGACCGTGCAAAAGCTTCCGCCCGAGTTCCGCCAGCGGCTACGGGACGTCCCGATCCTGCTGGAGGAGCGGCCGTCCGAGGCGCTCGTGCGTGAGGGCTTCGATCCGCGAGCGCTGGGGTTGTTCGAGGGCGGAGATCACGAACATCACCGCGCTGCGGAGAGCAGCGACACGCCCACGCGCATCGTGCTCTACACCGCGAACCTGACCGCGGAGTGCGAGGATCCCGAGGGTCTGCAGCGCGAGGTCGAGATCACCGTGCTGCACGAGCTCGGCCACTACTTCGGGCTGGACGAGGACGACATGGTCCGGCTCGGCCTAGATTAGGCCTGACTCGGCCGGCCGCAGTGGCGCTCGACGGTCGCGAGCAGCTCTTCGAGGCGCACCGGCTTGGTTAGCCCGTCGGCGACTCTCAGCGTCACCGCTCTGCGCTTGGCGTTGCCGTCAGCGGTGAGCAGGATGACGGGGATCGCATCGAGCACCGCGTCCTTCTCGAGCTCGCTGCGAAACGTCGGCCCATCCATCACCGGCATCATCACGTCCAGCAGGATGATCGACGCCTTGCCCCCCGAGCGCAGATAGGCGAGGGCCTCGGCGCCGTTGGCAAAGCCGTGCACCTCGTAGCCTTCGTCCACGAGGATCTCCACGACCGTGTCGCGAATGTCCTTGTCGTCCTCGACGACGAGGACGTCCCTGGCTGTTTGCACCTCGGGCAGTCTACACGACCTTTTCGCTAGCGAGCCAGGGCCGGCAATTCCACGAAGAAATGGGCCCCGCTGTCCGTCGCGCCTTCGAGGTCGATCTGACCGCCGTGCGCCTTGACGATCTCCCTGGCGATCCAGAGGCCGAGGCCGAACCCGCCGTAGGCTCGCGGCGTCGCGATCCGGGCGAAGCGCGTGAACAGCGCGGGCCGGCACTCGGGCGGGACGCCCGGCCCCTGATCGATGACGTCGATGCGTGCGCGCCCGGAACGTTCGCTGCAGAGCACGCGCACGGGCTTACCGCCGCCGTACTTCAGGGCATTTTCCAGCAGGTTGGTCACGACCTGTGCGATGCGGAAACGATCCCAGCGTCCGACCGGCTCTGCCTCCAGCGCGAGCTCGAGCAGGGAGCCCGCTTGCTGCGCCGGTTCGCGCAGGTGCTCCACGACCTCACGCAAGACGACGGCGAGCTCGACGTCCTCGAAGTCGAGCTGAAGGCGGTTTTCGGACAGGCGCGAGGCGTCGAGCAGGACGTTGACCATGTTGCCGAGGTAGAGCGTCTTGTCGAGTGCCTTGCCGGCGCGCTGAGAGAGCTTGGCGAGATCGGGCGCTTCCTCCGAACGCTCCAGCGTGCGCTGCAGGACCTCGAGCTGCAGCTGCAGGGCGGCGATCGGCGTGCGCAGCTCGTGCGAGGCCACGGAGATGAACTCGTCGCGGGCGCGCACGGCGTTCCTTAGCTCGGCTTCGAGCCGCTTGTGCTCGGTGATGTCCACACACGAGCCGATGTAGCCCGCGAAGGTACCATCGGGCAGGTAACGCGGCGTGCCGCGGTCGAGGATCCAGCGAAACTCACCGTCCTTGCGGCGCAGGCGGTACTCCATCTCGAACAGGCGGCGCTGATTGAAGGCCTCGAGATAGGTGTCCATGCAGCGCTGAAAGTCCTCGAAATGCACGCCCTCGGCCCAGCCCACGCCCCACTCTTCGTCCATGCTGCGACCGGTGAAATCGAGCCAGGTCTGGTTGAAGAACGTGCACAGGCCGTCGCTGCGCGACATCCAGAGCAGCACGGGCGAAGCGTCCGCCATGTTCTTGAAGCGGCTCTCCGTCTCCGAGATGCGGCGTTCGGCGGCCTCGTGTTCCGACGTCTCGGCCAGCACCGCAACGGCTCCGAGTACCTCGCCCGCGGCTGACTTCAGCGGGAAGTAGCGCGTCTCGTAGTGTCCGTCGCCCGGGCTGCGCAAGAAGGGCACATGCGTCGTGAGCAGCGCGCTGCGCCCGGACAGCGCCTCTCTGATGCCGGCGTCCGCGCCCGATTCGTGCAACGAGGGGAAGACCTCGAAGGCGGTGCGCCCGAGCACCTGCTCGGCGCGCAGGCCCGAGATGGTCTCCATGGCCGGGTTCCAGAGCAGGTAGCGGTAGTCGCAGTCGATGGCGAACATGCCTGCCGGACTCAGCTCGACCAGTGACTCGAACAGCCGCGCGGCGTGCCCGGATTCGGCGAGGATCATGGCACGAGCTCCATCCCGGCGAGCCAGCGGCGGGCTCTGGCGCCGGCCGTGGCGGCTTCCCCCGAAGCCCAGGAGCGGAACAGCGCCTCGGCGCTGCTCTCCGCTCGCGGTAGCCAAGCGCCCACCCATTCGCGGATGACGCCCGCGTTGTCGGCGTTCGAGCCGATGGCGTGTTTGACCAGGGCTTCGGTCCAGGCGCGATGCCAGGCCGCGTCTTCGGCCAGCGAAAAGCAGAGCTGACCGAAGAGAAAGTCGCCCCTGTTCCTGGCGAGCTCGGCGAGGTCGGTCAAAAAGAGCTCGTCCAGTACCGGCTTCACGCACAGGTTCAGCGCGGTCAGCGCCTCGCCCCAGTCGTAGGTGCACAGCAGCTCCTCGATCAGGCGCCGGAGCGGCTGCCAGTTCGGATCTTCGAGCCATAGCGCCTTGCCGCCGTCGCCGAAGGCAGGCTGACGCAGCCGGAGCTGCGCCATGCGGTAGGCGTAGCGCTGCACGCGGCGCATCTCGTCCGCGGCTTGCAACGCACAGGTGATGGTGATGCGGCCACTCGGGGCCATCTGCCCGACGTATGCCGCTGCCATCTGCAAGCCGTGAAACGGAAAGCGCGCGGGGGAGAGCACGCGCTCCAGGCACCCCAGCCACTCCGTCGAGAGGCGCGCGTCGTAGTCGCTGGTGGCGATCGAGCGCAAGATGCCGTCCACATGCGCTTCCTTCTCGCGCTGCAGCGCCGTGTACTTGGTGTAGGTCGTCTCGCGTGGGTCGCGAAAAGCGTCCCAGTCCTGGCAGCGCAGCCGCGAAGCGAGCTGGTAGCGGCGATACCAGGCGCCGACCGGAGTCTCCACCTCGAAGCCGCGATCCACGTAGTAGAGCAGCTTGGAGGTCACGATCTCGTACTCGCTCGGCACGCGCCGAGCCGCCATCAGGTGCGAGTACGTCTTCAGCCCCCTGCGCCCGACGTCCCCGTTCACACGCGCCTCCTCGCGCCGAACGACTCCCAGCGCGCCTCGTCGGCGTCGAGCGAGAGACGACCCTTGAACGAGGTCATGATGCTCTCGAGATCGCTCGGGAAGGACAGCGGCGTTCCGGCGTGTTTTTCCAGCGATTGTCGGGTCAAGCGGCACTGATCGGGAACGAGGACCCGTACATAGGAGCCGTGATCACGGAACTCCGCGCGCGGATTGAGCTCCAGGATCGCCGCCTGCGCGGCCTGCGTCAATGGACCGGCCCTCAGCACCGGCCCGACGAGCTCGGTCTCACGAGTCATGGTCATCGTCGACGTCCACGAGGACCTCTTGATCCTCGACCTTCGTTGCAAAACGCCGCAGCCGCGCGCTCTTGGGGTTGATGCCGGCTCCGCTGCAAACGTCGTAGCACCAGTGGTGTGCGCTGCAGGTGAGCACGTTGCCTTCGAGACGACCCTTGCTGAGCAGCGCGGCCTGGTGCGCGCAGCGATTCTCGAAGGCGTGCACGGTGCCCTCGAAGTTGACGAGCAGCACCTTGACGTTGTCCACCTCCACGGCCAGCATCTCGCCGGGCCAGAGCTCTTCGAGCGTCGCCGCGCGGCGGAACGTCACGGCGCCTCTTCCGCGTCGAAGCGCTCGAGCGGGCCGATGCCGATCTCGCGCAGCCTGGCCGTCGGGTCGAGCGTGCGGCCGCGGTAGATCACCTGCAGCGGGCCCGTGGTCTTGACCCGTATGCGCGCGGCCTGCGCGAGCTTGTGCCCGAGCTCCGCCACGGTCTCGTCCTCGGCGGCCAGGATCAGGAGGCCCAACGTGTCTCCGCGCAAGAAGCCGTAGAGTGGGATCATCGCTGCGTTCGCACCAGCCAGGGGTAGTTGCCTCCAAAAGCGTCCTTACCCCAATCGGCGTAGTCGAGCCCGAAGTAACGGCGGAGCAGGGCGACGAGGTTGGCCGGCGCCTCACCGGCGAGCACGCGCTGAACCACGTCCTTGTGCGCCGCGTATCGCTCCGGCTCCTGCTCGAAGATCCAGCGACAGGGCGCGGAGCAGAAGACGTAGCGCCTCCCGGCGTGATCGATGGTGCTGGCGGCGTTGTGCTGCTGGGTGCCGGAGCAGAGCACCAGCTGGCACAGGTCGCAGAAGGGGACGATCGCGGTGCCGTGCACGGCGAAGTCGTTGCCAGGGTCGGCCTCTTGCCAGCGCTCGCTGACGTTGCTCCAGACGCGATCGAGCGCCGGCCACGACGCGGGGTACTTGTCCGCGAGCCAGGCGCGCTCGGCCGGCCCGGGCAGCACGAAGTCGAACCAGACCGAGGCGCGGTAGGTGTAGGCGCTGGCGTAGACCATGTGATGGTAGTGATCGAGCGCCTCGAGGAACGTATCCCAGTACCACGGACGCTCGAGACCGAACTCCGCGAGCGAAGCGAGGTACTGGTCGACGACCCACTCGTTCATGAACTCCTTGAACGAGCGCTCGCGCTGATCGAGCGGTGTCAGGTAGTCCATGCTGAAGCCGGTCACGACCGCGAACAGCTGCCAGCTGCGCCAGAACCACTTGTCGAGCAGGTACTGCGCTCGCGGGCGATCGTGCTCCGCCAGCTTGGCCAGCGTGGGTGCTCCCATCTGGGCGTGCCTGGCCTCGTCGGTCTGAATGCTGGTCAGCATCTGCTCGAACATGCGGTCGCCGACGCCGTGGGCGAGCGACGACAGCCCCACGAACTGCAGGTTGGTAAAGCCCGTCTCGAACACGAAGTTCGTGGCCACGGCGAACTCGATGGCGTTCGAGGTCAAGAGCAGCTCGTCAGCCAGGTGGCGTGCGGCGATCGCGACCCAGTTGTTCGAGTGATAGAACTTGTGCGTCCAGTCGAACTGGCGATCCCAGCGCACGAGCTCGTGCATCAGGAGCAGCGGGATCTGCGTGTGCCGGAACTCGTCGAGGGCGCCCAGCGCCGCCGTGTTGCGCCAGGCGCTGTTGCGACCGAAGCGCGCGGCGCGCAGGTTGCCGACGACGGCCGCGAACTCGGCCAGCGGTAGCGTAGCGGCGTGCAGCTTGAGCGCATTCGACCAACCCCTGGGCAGCTTCTCGAAGTCGTCCACGCGGCCGACGGCGTCGCGAACGGCGTACAGCGCGATGTCCTTCTCGTGCTGCTGCGTGACGTACTCGGCGTAGCTCGTGCGGAACGGCTCGTCCCAGTCGGCCCAGTCAGCCGAGGGTAACCAGGGGCTGCCGCTCTGCTCGGCTGGGTAAACATCCGCTTCCGAGACGTAGGAAAACTCCCAGTCGAGCTTGCGCGCGAACTCGAGCCATTGCTCCCGCCTCAACATGAGAGCGGGATCCTGCCTGAGGCCGCGGCTCGTCGCAAACGCGCGCTCGAGTGGGGGGATTCCCGCGTCTCCTCGGGGCGCAGACGGTACGACGTTTGCGTACGCTAAGCGTATTACCGGAGGCTGCTCAGGGCCGCCAACCGAGGCTGGATGGAAGCGAACCTTACCGGACAGGACGAAACGATCGCGAGGGCGAAGAAGTACGCCGCGGCGGCCAAGTATGCGCAGCGCCGCGGACAACACCGGCGTGCGGCACTGCTTTACATGGTTGCCGCCACCCTGCTGGACCCTGCGGGGCCTCGGGTGTCACCGCTGGTGGCTCGGGTCAAGCGCAGCGGAGCGAGTCAGAACGACACGTAGTGGCGCCGCTGTGCGCTCGTCTACTGCAAGCGCGCAGCGATCTTGGGCAGAATCACGCTGAAGCACGTGCGCTCGTCGCTCGAGTCGACCGTGATTTCTCCGCCGTGCGCCATCACGATCTCGCGCGCGATGTACAGGCCCAGACCGAGCCCGAGAGACTTGCGGCGCACGCCGGCCTGGCGGTGAAATGGCGTGAACAGCGTGCTCAGCACGCTCGCGGGGATGGCCCGACCACTGTTCTTGATGGTGAGCCTGGCCATGCCGTCGATGTCACCGAGCTCGAGCTCGATGTCGCTGCCGGCAGCCCCGTGCCTGAGCGCGTTGCCGAGCAGGTTGGTGACCAGCTGATTGAGCCGATCGGCGTCCCACAAGCCCACCAGCGCGCGCGGAGCGGACAGTCTGATCGACGCCTCCGGCGTGAGTAGCAGTTGCTGCTCGACGAGCTCCTTCACGATCGTCACCAGATCCACCTGGTGAAAGCTCACGGGCATGTTGCCGGAGCGAATGCGCGTCAGATCCAGGATCTGCTCGATCATCCGGCCCATGCGCTTGGCCGAGTCACACAGCGTGTTGACGCGGTTCCTCACGTTGTCCGGCAAGGCTTCTTGCCGCATGATGACCCCGCACGACAGAATCATCGACTGGATCGGCGTGCGCAGGTCGTGGCCCAGGACACCGACGAAGATGTCGCGGAAGCGCTCCTCGTCGTGACGCTGGGTCACGTCGATCAGGGTCAGCCCGACGCCGATGATGGCGCCGTCGGCGCTTCTCACGGGATAAAAGCTGGCGCTTCCACGCATGAGCCGGCCGGTCTTGCGATGGCGCAAGCTGAGCTCCTGCTCCAGGATCACCTCGCCGTTTTCGAGCACGCGTTCGGCCATCGGCTCGAGGCATTCCGCCAGCTCCGGCGAGAGGTCGAAGATGCTCTGGCCCATGTACAAGTCCGCGGGCATGCCGAATAGGTCGGCGAGAAAGCGATTCACTCGCGAGAAGCACAGCACTCGATCGAGCAGAGCGAATCCGAGCGGCGCGTGATCCATGAGCGCAGTCAGATCGGCCACCACACCGCCCTCCTGGAGCGCGGTGGGTCGAATCGTAGCCGGACCATCGCGCGAAACCCTAGACACGGCGCCCGATGCGAACTCCTTGCTCATCTATTGGCCCTGAACCACACGCTACCAGCTACCCACCGAGCCCGGAGACTATTTCCGGGCTCGCGCCGCCGTGCGAATGCAAGAAGTCTGCTCCGTGCGCGCGCGCAAGATCTCACGCATCGACGCTGCACGCCGCCGCAGCCGACTGCGGGTGAAAATTCTGTGCTCATGGAGTGATTGCGCAGCGCTGGTTCATTTGCGAGTCTCGGCGCGATGCAGTTACCAATCCGCACGACCTGGGATGGATTACCGATCGAGCCCGCCGAGCAGGTGGATGTTCGCATCGTGCGGGCCGGTCCCGACTTCACGATCGCGGTGCAAGCGCCCTTTCACGCCGATGCGCCGCCGGCGCTGCCAGCGGGCAGCTGTCCCGAGCTGTGGCTCTACGAGGCCGTGGAGTGCTTTCTGGTCGGCGAGGGTGAGCGTTACCTGGAGGTCGAGCTCGGGCCGCACGGCCACTACCTGTTGCTCGCGCTGGAGGGCACGCGAAACATCGTGCGCCAGGGCATGCCCGCGCGATTCCAGGCCGAAATCGATCACGAACGCAGGCGCTGGCGTGGCTCGATCACCGTCCCTCGAGAGCTCGTGCCGCAGCCGATCACGCGGGTGAACGCCTTCGCGCTGCACGGCCAGGAGCCGGAGCGCCGCTACCTCTGCCACTGGCCGCTGCCGGGCGCGCGTCCAGATTTTCACCAGATCGCGCGCTTCCCGCCGTTCAGCGCTCCGACGGACGCTGCGGGAGAGCCTGGCGCTCCAGGTGGTTGACGACAGCGCGCGGTAACGTGGAGTAGGTGCGCTCCAGCACGGCGTCGACCATGTCCCAGTCGGGCAGGGTACCGCTCAGGGTCACCACGCCGCGTTCCACCTGCAGGCCCACGAGGCTCGGGTCGATGCGAGGGTCCTCGGCGAAAGCGGAGGCGAGCTCGGCTGCCAGCGTCTCGTCGTCACGATCGGGGATGAGCTCGCTGCTGACCTCGAGCTCGTTGTCCACTCGCTTCACGCCGTCTACCCAGACGGTGGCGAGCTCTGCCTGCTGTCGCTCGAAGTCGCTCTCGGCTTGGCCGCTGAGCGTGACGATGCCGTCGGCGGCGCTGATCTCGATGCCGTCGAGCGTGAGCGAGGGGTGATTGGCGAGGCGTTGCCGTACCGCTTGCATC
Source organism: Polyangiaceae bacterium (assembly GCA_035539475.1). Lineage (GTDB taxonomy): Bacteria > Myxococcota_A > Polyangia > Polyangiales > Polyangiaceae > PMG-095. The sequence goes on along the minus strand of DATLIL010001047.1, from coordinate 9 downwards.
AGCTCGACG
>DATLIL010001046.1:0-22437 GCA_035539475.1 Polyangiaceae bacterium | reverse complement strand
AGAGTGAGTTCTCGCTGGGCGAGGCGGTGCTGGGAGAGGTCATCGTGACCACGCCGTCGCCGCGTTCGTTCGTGGTCATCGACGTGCCGCTGCCCGCCGGCTTCGAGGCCGTCGATCACGAGCTCCGCACGACCTCGAAGGTCCTCGGGGAGGAGCGCCAGAGCGCGCCCTGGTCGCACCGCGAGCTGCGCGACGATCGCGTGGTCTTCTTCGCCGACACGCTCGCGCCCGGGCTCTACCGCTATCGCTATCTGATGCGAGCGACGACGCGCGGCAGCTTCGTCGTTCCACCGGCCCGTGTGGAGGAAATGTACGCGCCGGAGGTGTTTGGCAGGACCGCTGCGAAGCAGATTCAGATCCGCTAGACTGCCGCGCCATGGCGCTCGCCGATGATTTCACTGCCGCGCAGACGCGCGTGAAGCAACTGCCCAAGACCCCCGCCGCCGACGAGCTGCTCGAGCTCTACGCGCTGTACAAACAAGCGAGCTCGGGCGACGTGAAGGGTGAGCGGCCCGGCATGCTCGACTTCAAGGGTCGCGCCAAGTTCGACGCCTGGGCGGCCAAGAAGGGCGTTTCGGCCGACTCGGCCATGAAAAGCTACGTCGAGCTCGTGTCCAAGCTAGAAGCCAAGTACCGCTAGCGCTCGGGGTGATGTAGTCTCGGCTTCTCATGAAGTGCCCGCGAGACGGAAGCGCGCTCGAGACCAGAACCTACGAAGCCAAGATCGAGATCGACGCCTGCGATCACTGCGGCGGCATGTGGCTCGACAAGGGCGAGCTCGAGGCGATCCAGGAAACCCGGGAGCGCGACTACAGCAAGACGCTCGGCAGCGTCTCCGACACCGTCAAGCGCAGCATCAACGAGGTCGCGCAGATGGAGACGGCGCCGATCCGCTGCCTCAAGTGCAACAGCGAGATGGAGACGCGCGAGTACGGCTACTGCTCGCAGATCATCATCGACACGTGTCCCGAGGGTTGCGGTCTGTGGCTCGACGCCGGTGAGATCCAGGCGCTCGAAAAGTTCTTCGAGAGCTCGCAGCAGGAGGCCGCGGAGGCCATCCCGCTGCGCTACCGGCTATGGGCCAGCCTGCACGAGCTCTTCAGCGCCAAGAAGAAGAGCTAGAGCCCTCTCTAGAAGTGGAAGGAAGGGCCCACCATCAGGGCCAGGCCGGCGCCCGCGCTCGAGCCGTCGGCTTCGAGCAGACGATCGCGTAGCTCACCCGTCGTCTCGACTTCCTGCGGCGTGAGCAAATCGCTCGCCGAGCGACCCGGCCTCGTCATGAAGCTCAGATTGCCCGTGAGCAGGCCGCCGATCGAGACGTCGTCGTTCAAGAAGACGTCCAGCCCGACGCCGGCGTGCGCGTTCCAGCCGTGAATGCTGTAGTCGCCCAGGCCACCGAAGGCCTGGTAGCCGGCGCCGAGCTGGATGTAAGGCTCGATCCGATATCCGGTAAGAAGGTGCAAGAGCACGTTGCCGTCCAGCGTCCAGAGCTGTGTCTCGTCGACGGCATCACGTGCAGCGTCCGAAAAGAAGATCGCGCCACCACTCACTCCGAACGAAATGAACAGCACGCGAACACCGGCGCCGAGCGCGAAGGCGGGTCCGGAGAGCGACGTCGGGATCAGATCAGCCGTCAGGTTTTCCTCGTTGGCCTGAAAGGTGGTCAGATCCACGTAGCCGTAGCCGGCTGTCGGCCGGAGCCAGAACAGCTCGACCTCTCGCCGGCGGTCGCGCTCGTCCGCCTCGGCGGCGGCGACGTCTTCTTCGGCAGCCCGCTCGGCGGCGAGCGCCGGGCTCACGGCGAAATACGCCGCGAGCCCGAGCCCGACGCTGAAAGTAAGTCCCTTCATTCGCTGCGCTCTTCGCAAAGCGCGACCACGTTGGCGCTGGCCGCGACCGTGATGCGGATGGTGTTGAGCTCGCCGGTCACACGCGAGGCCGATTCGGCGCCGCAGGCCACCGACTTGCCGTCCAGGTTGTCGGCGTTCTGGCGCACGTCGTCGCTCGCGGCCTCGAGCCGTTCGAGCGCTTCGACGGCGAGCCTGCCCTTTTGTTCGGCCGCGTCGACCAGGATCGGCAGGTTCTCTTCCAGCGTCACGCGCACCGGATCCAGCGTGTTGATCTCGGCCTCCGCTTCGATGAAGACGTCGACCGTGGTCGGCACACACACGGGGTTGGCCGAGACGCGCGCCGTGCACACTTCGTGACAGTTTTCTTCCACGGTGCACGCAGGCGGTCCGCACTTGGTCGTGCAAACCGGATCGGTGTAGGTCGTGGTGCAAGCGCCCTGGCACTTGACCTCGGCGCCGCAGTCCACGCCTTCGGGCTCGTCGATCTTGCACTTGCCGCGACAGATGCCGTTGCACGACGAGGAACACTTGCCGCGACAGTTGGGATCGTTTTCGGTCTTCGTGCCGTCGGCGTGGAAGCAGGTGCCCTTGCACTCGCCCTGGCACTCCGACTCACACATGCCCATGCAGTTGGCCGGTCGCTCCGCGCTGCCCACGCAGCTGGCTTCGGCGGCGCAGGCGACGTCGCACTCGACCAGGAGCGCGCCGGGCTCGCAGCGCGTTTCCACCGGGCCTGGCTGGCACGTGGTCTCTTCCGTGCACTCCGTGTCGCACTCGAGCTGCTTGTCGTAGTCGACGTAGCAGTAGCCACGGGAGTAGCAGACAGCGACGTCGAGCTCGGCGCTGGCGGGTAGCCACTCGTCGAGCTTGACGGCCGCCTGATCGCAGGCGCCGCTGCCATCGCCGTTCGAGACCCTGTCTTCGGCGTCGAGGCCGCTCCAGGTATCGCTGGCGCCCAGGTCGAGCGCGATGTTGGCGCAGGCGGTGTAAACGTCTTCCTCGATCGCCTGCACGGCGACGGAGAAGTCGACGGACGCCAGCATCACACGTCGTACGGCGGGATCGACGTCGACAGTGTTCAGATCTGCCGAATCGATCTCGTCGCAGCCTTCGACGCTCTCTTGCAAGAGCGGCGAATCGGGACTCACACAGCTCGCGGCAGCGCCGCAGAGGATCGCGGGCCAGAGCGCGATACGCACCAGCCGAGAGAAGGGTCTCATCGTGGCCTCCTTTGGAGATTGGGCGAGCCACGGGCTGTCACCGTGGATCACCGGGGCTTATGCGAGCACTCAGCAGCTACCGTGCCAGCACGCTTCGACTTGGATTCCGCGCAGTTGCACGGTTCTAGACAGTCTCAGTGCTGGACTTCGTGGCGGATTGGCCTTTCGGGGCGAGGCTCCGCGGCCATCGCGCCATACCGCGGGCTCGTATGGAACCGATTCCAGTTCGATGTTAGCCTGAATGTATGCCCGGCCGGACCGTGCTCGTGATCGGCATTCTCAGTCTGACCTCTTGCAGCGCCAGCGATCCGGCCTCTCGTTCGCCGATGGGAACATCGCCGGCTGGCTCGCCGGCGCAGAGCGGCGGTGCTGCAGGAAGCGGCGGCGGCGCTGCTGGCTCCGAGACGTCGGCCGGCGCTGGCGGAGAGGTCATGGCGGGCTCGGGGGGCGGTGGCAGCCCGGCGCTGGGCGGCGGTGCGGGGACTGCCGGCTCCGCTACGAACGTGCTTCCGCTCTTTCACGACGACTTCGAGAGCGGCAGCGTGGACACGGCGAAGTGGACCGAGCGCATCAACGGCCAGGGCTCGATCGTGGTCGACGGGGTGCAGCCGCACGGCGGTGCGAGCGCGCTACACGTGAGCTCCAGCGGTTTTTCGCTGCTGCTGGCGGCCGAGGGCGCGCCGATCTTTCCGGCGCCGAGCAACACCTTCTACGGGCGCGTCTGGCTGTACGTGCCGGGGGCGTTGCCCGAAAATGCCCACGTCGTCTGGATCGAGGCCGGTGATGTCGACAACGACCAGCACGAGGTTCGCATCGGCATGAACCTCGGCGCGCTGCAGGTCAACCTGTGGCAAAACGGCGAGATCGATCTGCGCGCCCCGAACGCGCCACTCACGGCCGACAGCTGGCACTGTGTCGAATTCAAGCTGGGCAACGACGAGCTCGAGCTCTGGCTCGACGGTGCTCGTGTCGACGAGCTGTCCACGACCGACTGGGTGGCGAGCGATCAGGCAAACGGTAACACCTCGCCCAGGAGCGGCTGGTCACCGACGTACGAAGCGCTGCGCATCGGCTGGGAGCTCAACGGCGCCGACATCTTCTATGACGACGTCGCGCTCGATCACGGCCGCATCGGCTGCGAGTAAACCCACGTTGAACTCGCGCAAGGGCGGTGCCATGGTCGCGCGTCATGAGCGCGAGCGTGAAGACGGGGGTTTCGTACCTGGGCCGCGAGGACAACGTCAGCCTCTCGAACGGCGAGGTCGAGCTGATCATGCCCACGGGCTACGGCCCGCGCGTCATGCGCTACGCCAAGCTCGGCGGGCGCAATGTGTTCGGCGAAATCTCTCCGGCCGTGCAGGGCAACGATACGCCGTTCGGCGATCGCTGGCACATCTACGGCGGTCACCGCCTGTGGTACGCGCCGGAGGGCGATCCGCGCTCGTATTTTCCCGACAACCAGCCGGTCGGGGTGCAGATCGAGGGCGCGCGCGTGCGCCTGACTCAGGCCGTCGAGAGCCACTCCCGGCTGGAGAAGTCGATCGAGATGAAGCTCGGGGAGCGCGGCAGCGGCGTGCAGCTCGAGCATCGCCTGACCAACCACGGCAGCTTCGAGGTAGAGCTCGCGCCCTGGTCGCTGTCGGTGATGGCCACGGGCGGCACGGCGATCTTCGCCCAGGCGCCGTTCGTGCCGCACCCGAAGGCGCTGGCACCGGCGCGGCCGCTGGTGCTGTGGCCGTTCACGCGCATGAACGATCCACGCTGGACCTGGGGCGATCGCCTGTTCTCGTTGCGCCAGGACGTGTCGCGCCCGGACGCGCAGAAGGTCGGCTTCTACAACGATCGCGGCTTCATGGCGTACGCGCTCGGCGATCTCGTCTTCATCAAGAAGCACCAGCCGCTGCCCGGCGCCCACGCCGACTTCGGCTGCAACGCCCAGACCTTCACCAACGACGCCATCCTCGAGCTCGAGACGCTCGGCCCGCTGACGCGCCTCGCGCCTGGCGCGACCGCCGTACACCACGAGCAGTGGTTCTTGTTCGACGGCGTGCGCCTGGGTCAGAGCGAGGCAGAGGTCCTAAGCAACCTCGACCAGCTGCTGGCGCAGACGAACGCGTGAGTCGGCGCAGCCGAGCTGGGCGTAGAAGCCTTCGAGCTTTGCCACTGCCGCACGCCAGCCGTAGCGTTCCTCCGCCAGCTGCCGCGCGGCGTGGCCGAGGCGATCGTTGAGTGCCGGGTCGCCGAGCACACGCAGGACCGCCGCGGCGAAGCTCTGGGCGTCGTCGCACAAGAGCGCGTGCGTCTCGTGCGCGACGTCGATGCCCTCGGCGCCCAGACTCGTGGAGACGATGGCCTTGCCCATGGACATCGCCTCGACCACCTTGAAGCGGGTTCCGCCGCCGATGCGCAGCGGCACCACGACCACGCTGGCACGCTCGAGGTAGGGCAGCGGATCTTCGACGAAGCCCGTGACCTCGACGTTTTCGCTGCGCTGGCTCAGCACCGACTCGGGCGGATCCATACCCACGATCTGCAGGCGCGTGTCGGGGCGAGCAGCCAGGATCAACGGCCAGGTGTTATCCAGGAAATCGAGGATGCCGTCGGTGTTCGGGTAGTAGTTGATGGCGCCGAGGAACAACAGCGTGGCCGGATCGCGTGGCATGCCGCTCGGCCGGAACGCTTCGATGTCGACGCCGTTTGGCACCACCACCGTCTTGGTCAGGGGCACGTCCTCGCGCAGCAGCTCGGCGTCGCGATCCGAGGTCAGCACCACGCCGTCGAAGCTCTGCCAGGCGCTGCGTTCCTCGCTGCGCAGCTTGCGCCAGTTGGCCGCGCTGTACAGCTTGCGCGCCACGCTGCCGGGCGCCTGCGCCGTGCGTCTGGTCAGGTCGTACTCGATGTTGTGCTCGTCCAGAACGAAGATGGGCGAGCGCGGTTCCCGCCGTGTCAGCTGATAGCTGCCCATCTGCGAGAACTCGACCTGCACCACGTCGTAGGCGGCGCTGGCGAGGAGCGCGGAGAGCTCGCGCTGGAATTCCGGTCGACGCATCAAGAGCGTCTCGAAGCTGTGCCGTGACGCCAGCGAGCGCAGCTGCAACAGGCGCTTCTGGCCGAGCTCCACGTCGAGCACGTCGTAGGGCACGGTCGTGATCGAGTGGGTGTACTCGCGTGTGGCCGCCAGCGCGTCCTCGTCGGCGCCCGGCTTGCTGAACGAGAGCAGCGAGACCTCGTGTCTGCGCGCGAGGCCGCGCATCAAGCCCTCCAGCCGGCGCTGGGCGCCGAAGCGGGGGGGGCTAGGCAAATAGGGAGTAACGAACAGGATCCTCATGCGATCGCCCGTGGCTCCATTCACTGAAAGGTGATCGCACCCAGGAAGTGCTGCCGCCCGATCTCGTCTACCGTTTGTCTCGCCTCGCTCACGCGCATGGAGCGGAGCACGATGCACAGCAGCGAGAGATCCGCCGACTGCGCCAGCTGCACGGTCACCGGGCTGTAGCTGGCCGGCGCCAGAGCCAGGATCGCGGGACCTCCGGTCAGTGTGTCGCGCAGCTGTTCGATGAAATCGGCGAGATCGCCGAAGCCGACGCGGGTGGCGTCCGCCACGTGTATCTGCCGTCCGTGCCGCGCCATACCGGTGCGCGCCAGCGCGACGGCCGCGTCGAGCGTGAGATCGAGCGGGACGTTGGCGCCGGCAGGGACCAGCGCCAGCGTGCGCCAGCGCTGCTGCTCGACGTTCAACCACAAGCGCTGCCAGTCGATGTTGCCCCATAGGCCGGGACCATCCGTCTCCGGATCGAGCGGCTCGCGCTCGGCGACACGGGCGAGAGAGTTCATCGCGATGGAGCTAGCACGCGCCATGCCGTTTCAGTGCCGCGGCTACTGCGGAGGGACACTCGAATACAGCCGGGCCTCGTGCTGTGGCGCCAAGGTCTGCGCGAGGCGAACTGCCGCGAAAGGCGGCTGGCACGGAAGGCGCAGGAGAAAAGCTCGCGCAACCCCTTCTGCGTGGACGCTCGCAGCATTACTCAAATCGAAGAGAGAGGAACCCGATGCAAGCCGTAAAGGGAATGGTTCAAGTTGCGGGGACGACCTTTCGTATCGAACGGGTGGGGCCGAGCCGGTACGATGTCATTCGCATCGCCGACGACGTATGCATCGGCACCTTCCAGACGGCGCCGGTCAAGGTGCTCGCCCATCACGTGGACTACGAGCTGATGCGCAACATTGCGCTGGCGGCGGTGCACGAGGGCAAGACCAGCTGGGTACACCGCTTGCCTTTCCGCAGCGTGCTGTAGCTTTTTCTGCAGCGCCCCGGAGAAATCGTGGTTCAGTTCTCGGTGACCGGATCGGCCTCGATCGAAAAACCAACGGCTTTTGCCGAGGCCGCAAGTAACGAGCCGGCGTTCTACCGGCGCCGCAAGAAGCGCGGTAACGAGCTCGGTCAGATCCTGCTGCGTATGGGCCGGATCGAGGCCGTCGCGCTGCGCGAGGCGCTACGGCTCCAGCAGGAGAGCGGAGGATTACTCGGCGCACTGCTCCGGCGCATGAATGCCTGCAGCGAGAGCGATGTGGCCGAGGCGCTGATCGAACAGGCGCGGCTGGCTCGTCAGCAAGGCAAGCGCGTTCTGGCCGGCGAGGCGCGCGAGAATCCGTCGATCGCCGGCCTGTCCGTGCGTTGCCGTCCACAGGCGGTGGCGCTCTTGCTGATGCTCGCCGACGCCAGCGCGGTGCTGATCGGTGCCGGCGTGGTCTCATTTTTTACCGCGCAGGCGGGGCTCACTCCGCACGAGCGCTTTGGCATGCTGGCGCTCCTGCCTCTGTCGCTGGCTGCCTACAGCGCGGCAGGATTGTACGCGGTCTGTGCGCCGAGCCCTCCTCAGGAGATCCGCAGTGTCACGGTCGCCACGGCGCTCGTCTACTTCGCGCTCTGGTCGGCTGCAGTTTTGACTCACCCGGGCGGGCTCGGGCTCGGGACGCACCTGGCATGGCTGGTGGGTCTGCTGCTCACCGCCGCCCTGGTACCGATCGCGCGCGGCACGATTCGCAGTCGCTTCGCGCGCCGCCCCTGGTGGGGACAACCGGTGGTCGTCTTCGGCGCCGGCAAGGTCGGACGCGCCGTCGTCGCGGCGCTGCAGAGCCGGCCCGGGCTCGGCTTGAGGCCGGTGGCCATCCTCGAGGAGGACTCGGCCAAGCTCGGTTCGGTGCGCATGGCCTGGAGCGGAGAGGACATCGATCTCGAGCCGGTGCCGAGTGGTCTTTCGAGCAGGCCGCTGGCCGAGCGCTGCGACCCCGCGACGCGCGGCGCGCTCGAGCAATTCTCCGAGGTCGAAGGTATTCCGATCATGGGCGGCTTCGAGCTCGCGCCCATGCTGGCGCAACGCCTCGGCGTCCGCACGGCGGTGATCGCTGCGCCGCTGGGCGAGGCCAGCGCCGTGCACGAGGTGATCGAGCGTCACGCGGCCGCTTACAGCAACGTGCTGGTGGTGCCCGATATCTTCAGCCTGGCGCACTTCGGCGCGCCGACCCGGCAGCTAGGAGCCATCCTCGGCATCGAGGTGCAGCGCCAGCTCTTGCTCTACTGGCCCCGCCTGACCAAGCGTCTGCTCGATCTGCTACTGACGAGCGTCGGGCTGGTCGTGATCGCGCCCGTCCTGGCTGCGATCGCGCTGCTGATCAAGCTCGATTCGCGCGGCGCCGTCTTCTACATGCAGAAGCGGCTCGGGCAAGACGGCGTGCGCTTCAGCGCGTTCAAGTTCCGCACCATGCACGGCGACGGAGAGAGGCGCCTGGCCGAGGTGCTGGCTCGCGATCCCGCCTTGCGCGCGGAGTACGAACAGTTCCACAAGCTCAGCGTCGATCCGCGCGTGACCCGCGTCGGCCGGCTGCTGCGCAAGTACAGCCTGGACGAGCTGCCCCAGCTCTTGAACGTGTTCCTGGGCCAGATGAGTCTGGTCGGTCCCAGGCCTTACCTGGAGCGGGAGATCGAAGCCATGACCGGCCGCGAGGTGATCGTGCTGCGGGTCAAGCCGGGCATCACCGGTTACTGGCAGGTGACCGAGCGCAACGCCTCGACCTTCGAGCACCGGGTTCGGCTCGACGTCGAATACGTGCGCAGCTGGTCGCCGTGGCTCGATCTCTACGTCATCGCGCGGACGGTACCGGTGGTGCTCGGAGGAACGGGTACGTGAGCGCGGCGCCGGAGCGCATCCGCGTCGGCCACGTGGGCATCGATCGCGTCGACTTCGCGCAAGCCCTCGACGTCATCGAAGGGCTGGTACGCGCGCGCCTGGGCGGCATGGTCTTCACCCCCAACGTCGACCACGTGGTGCTGGCCGAGAAGGACGAGCGCTTTCGCGCCGCCTATCGCGCGGCAAACCTCTCGCTGGTCGATGGCACGCTGCTGCTGTGGGCCAGCCGGCTGCTGGGTGGGAGGCTGCCCGAGAAGGTGTCAGGCTCCGATCTTCTGCAGCCGTTGATGCAACGCGCCGCACAGTGTGGCTTTCGTGTCTATCTCCTGGGTGGGGACCCAGGCGTGGCGGAGGCTGCGCGTGATCGCTTGCTGGAGCAATTTCCCGCGCTCCGCGTCGTCGGTTGTGACGACTCGCGCGTCGACGTGGACGCGCTCGATCCGGCCATCCTCGAGCGCATCAAGCGCGCAGCACCGGACCTCTTGCTCGTCGCGCTGGGCGCTCCGAAGCAGGAAGTCTTCATTTTCGAGCATCACGCAGAGCTCGGCAGCGCCGTTTGTGTCGGCATCGGCGCGAGCCTCGATTTCGTCGCAGGAACTCGGCGTCGCGCGCCGCGCTGGATTTCGCGCATCGGGCTCGAGTGGCTCTATCGACTGCTGCAAGAACCACGGCGACTCGCGCGACGTTACTTGCTCAGAGATCCGCTGTTCGGCTGGATTCTCACGCGGCAATTGCTCGGCTCCGGAGCGCGCTGACAGCGCTCGCGCAGCGGCACGTTTCTTGTAGCGGTTCGCTCGAACATGTGTGGCATTGCTGGAGCGATTGGCGCCATTGATTCGAGCATCGAGGCGGCCGTACGCGCGATGATGGCCGCGGAGGCTCACCGCGGTCCAGACGACTCGGGACTTTTCCGCAGTGATGGCGAGCACGGCGTCGTGCTCGGCTTTCAGCGACTGTCGATCCTCGACCTCTCACCGCAGGGCCATCAGCCGATGATCGACGGCGAGCTCCACAACGTCGTGGTCTTCAACGGCGAGGTCTACAACTATACCGAGCTGCGCAAAGAGCTCGAGCGGGAGCGCGTGCGCTTTGGCTCCAGCGGCGACACCGAGGTCCTGCTGCGCGGCTATGGCCGCTTCGGCGCGGACATCGTGCGGCGCCTACGCGGCATGTACGCTTTTGCCGTCTTCGACCCGCGGCGACGCAGCGTGCTGCTCGCGCGCGATCGCCTCGGCATCAAGCCGCTGTACTACTGCGAGGTCAAACGTCCGGGCGGCACGGTGCTGCTCTTTGCCTCCGAGCTGCGTGCGCTCCTCGCGAGCGGGCTGGTCGACCGGCGCCTGGACCAGTACGGCCTCAGCACCTATCTGTGGAACGGCTTCGTGGTCGGTCCGAGCACGATGATCCGCGGCGTGAAGCTGCTCGGGCCGGGTGAGCTCCTGGAGCTGTCGATCGACGACCCGCGTCCGCGTCCGCAGCGTTACTGGAGCCTCGAGGCCGGCGAAAAGCTACCGCTCGACGAGGCCGTCGCCGGGCTCGAGAGCGAGCTCTTGACCGCCACGCGCCAGCACCTGGCCAGCGACGTGCCTCTCGGAGTGTTTCTCTCCGGCGGCGTCGACTCGAGTGCGGTCGCGGCGCTCGCCGTCCGCGCCGGCAGCCGCCGGGTGAAGACATTTCACATCGGCTTCGAGGAAGCGAAGTTCGACGAGTCCGCCTACGCCCGGCGTGTAGCCGAATCACTCGGTACCGAGCACGCCGAGCTGACCCTGACGCAGGATCGCTTTCAGAGCGAGCTCTTGCCGGCGCTCGCCAGTCTGGATCAGCCGACGTTCGACGCGCTCAACACCTACTTCGTCAGCCGCGTCGTGCGCGAGGCGGGCTTCACGGTAGCGCTGGCGGGCACCGGCGGAGACGAGCTCTTCGGCGGCTATCGCAGCTTCCGCGATCTTCCGCTCGGCCAGCGCGTGGCGCGCCTGATCTCCCCTGCGCCCGACATGCTCTTGAACGGCATCTCGCGAGCCGCCACTCGGCTGAAGTTCGGCAACGGCGCGGCCGTGCCGCCGCAGACGCGCTGGGGCAAGCTCGGCGACCTCTTGCTCACGCGCGGCAATAGCGTGGGCATGTACCAGGTGGCCTACGGCCTGTACACGCGCGAATTCCTGGCCGAGCTCGCCGACGCGGCCACGCTCGGTCTGGCACCCTACGGCCTCTTGCCCGACCGCGCGCGCGAGCTCGAAGGTCTGGCGAGCTCGTGCAGCCCGTTGACCGCGATCAGCCTGCTGGAGCTGTCGCTCTTCATTGGTGAGCGGCTGCTGCGCGACACGGACGCCGCCAGCATGGCATCGTCGCTGGAGGTGCGCGTGCCGCTGCTCGATCATCGCGTGGTCGAAGCCGCGCAGCGGCTGCCGGACGGCGCACGCTTCATGCCCCTGGGCAAGAAGCGCATGCTCAAGCAGCTGGCGCTGAGCAAGCTCGATCCCTCGATCTTCGATCGCCCGAAGTCGGGCTTCGTGCTGCCGCTCGAGGTCTGGGCCCGGGATCGCCTGGCCGGCGAGATCGAGAACACCTTCGCGGATCGCACCGCGCTCAGCCAGCTGGGTTTTCGGCCCGACGTGCTCGTCCGCCTGTTCCGCGCCTTCCAGCAGGGTTCGCCCGGCATCTACTGGTCGCGGATCTGGGCTCCGTTCGTGCTCTTGAACTGGTGCAAGCAGCACCGGGTTTCGCTCTAGGAGGTCGCCGTTGTCTCGTCGTGTCTTGTTGATTTCGCCCTGTCGTGATGAAGCCGAGTACCTGGCGATCACCATCGAGAGCATCGCCGCGCAGAGCGTACGTCCCACCAGATGGGTGATCGTGGACGATGGCTCGACCGACGAGACGCCGCGCATCCTGGCGCGCGCCGCGGAGAAGTACTCGTTCATCCAGGTCGTGCGCCGCGAGGACAGAGGCAAGCGCTCGGTCGGCCCGGGCGTGATCGACGCCTTCTACCACGGCCTGTCCCAGGTCGACCTCGACGACTACGACTACGTCTGCAAGCTCGATACGGATCTCGAGTTCAAGACGCGGTACTTCGAGCGGGCGATCGAGCACTTCGAGCGGGATCCCTGGCTCGGCACGATCTCCGGTAAGCTCCACCTCAGAAACGATCGCGGTGAGCTCGAGATCGAGAGGACGGGCGACGAGAACTCGGTCGGCCCGGTCAAGCTGTTCCGCACGCAGTGTTTCAAGGACATCGGCGGCTTCGTGCGCGAGGTGTGCTGGGACGGCATCGACGGACACATGGCGCGCATGAATGGCTGGGTCGCCTGCTCGCTCGACGAGCCCGATCTCGAGATCGTGCACCTCAGGCAGATGGGCTCGAGCCACGTCAGCCTCTGGCACGGCCGTCAGCGCTGGGGCCGCGGCAAGTACTTCATGGGTTCGACGCCCTACTACGTGGCGGCGGTGTCGCTCTACCGCATGCTGGAAAGGCCCTACGTGCTCAGCGGAGTCGGCATTCTGCTGGGCTACCTCAAGGCGACCCTCAGCGACGCCCCGCGCATGCAGGACGAACGCTACCTGGAGTTCATGCGCAGGTTCGAGCGTGACTCGCTCCTCTACGGCAAGAGCCGCACGGCGCGGCGTTACCACGAGCGCATCCGGCGCGAGGTGCCGCGCCCCGCGCAGCGCGCGAACGACAATCTGGCCGAAGCTTTCGCGGAATGAACATGTCACACATCGTCGAAGCCTCGTCCTCACAGCGGTCGCCGAGCTCGGGAGCACTGCCGCGCCTGCAGCTGGAGCTCGACCTCCCTGCCGAGTGCCGCGTCGCCGCGCTCCCCATCGATGACCTCAGCGGCGTGCTGGCGGCGCTCGACGGTCCCGACTCCGTCGACGAGCTGCCCGGCACCTTTGCCATGAAGCGGCGCGCCGAGTACCTGGCGGGACGCCACGCCGCGGCGCTGGCGCTCCGTGAGCTCGGTCTGCCCACTCACGTCGAGCGTAGCGCCAACGGGCTGCCCGTCTGGCCCAGCGGCGCGGTCGGCTCGATCTCGCACGGTGGCGGTCTGGCCTGCGCCGTGTGCGCGCGTGCCGAGCACTGGCGCTCGCTCGGCGTCGACGTCGAGCGCGTACTTCACGACGCCGAGGCGAGGGAGCTCGGCCCCTCCATCGCTCATCCAGACGAGCTCTTCTTGCTGCGAAGCTCGCTGCCGCACGTGCGCAGCGGACAGCGCCTGTCCGTGCTCTTTTCTGCGAAGGAGAGCTTCTTCAAGTGTCTGTTCCCTCTGACCGGGACGTTCCTCGAGTTCTCGGACGCGCGTCTGGTCAGTGTGGGTATGACTTCGCGCCAGCGCGGCGTGCTGGCCATCCGTCTCGAACGCTCGTGCGGCCCCGATCTGCCGTCGGGTCGCACGCTGCAGGCACGTTTCGCGCTCGGTGCGCGCCGCGTCGAGAGCGCGGTGCTGCTGGGCATGGGGTGACCAATGAAGCTCGCGAGGCAGCGCCGATTGTGGCTACTGGAGCGCCTGGGTGCGCTCGCCGAGAGCTCGCGTGTGACCTGCGCGGCGCGTTGTGCGCGCCGGGCCGACGCGGGCGCCCTGGTGCGCGCGCTGGAACAGGCGCTGGCACGTCATCCAGTCTTCAGGCTGCGCTTCGCTGGTGAGCGCGGCACGGAGTTCGAGGTCAGCGCCGAGCCGCTTCCGATCGAGGTGCTCGAGGTCGAGGGCCAGGCGCGTGATGCACTTCAGGGCTGGCTTTTCGCTCAGGCGCCGCTGTCGATGGCGCAGGGACCGCTGCTGCGGGCGGCGCTGCTCGCAGGCGCCAACGACACCGTCATCGTCCTGACCGCTCACCGTGCGGTGGCCGACGCCTGGACGCTCGATCGCTTGCTCGGCGAGGTCGTGGGGCCACCCGAGGCGGTGGCAGAGGCCAACGGCGCCGCCGAGCTCGAGCGCTGCGAGAGCGTGCCGAACCCGGAGCGCACGCAGCAGGCCGTGGCCGCCGCGCGGCAGCACCTGTCGCAGTGCGGCGAGGCCGCCGAGCTCGGCGGCGATCGGCCACGACCCGTGGTGCAGGACCTGCGCGCTCGTTCCAGCTCGCACGCGCTGGAGCCACGGGCCCACGACGCCGCGCGTGCGCTGGCGCGTTCGTTCGAGGTCAGCGAAGAGGCGGTGCTACTGTCGGCCTTCAGCCTGTTGATCGGTCGCTACACGCGCAAGCGCGAGGTGCTCCTCGGCCGGCGGGTGGCGGGTCGTGCCGAAGGTGACAAGAGCTTTGGCCCCTTCGACAACGACGTCGTCTTCCGCGCGGGCCTGGGCGCTCCCGCAGAGCTCAGCGTGCGCGCCTTCGTGCGCAAGGTCGAGGCCGAGCTCGCCGCCGAGCGGGCCTTCGAGACCACGCCGTTCGAGAACGTGCTGGAGCAGCTCTCGCCGCCGCGTGACGCCAGCCGCGCGCCGCTTTTTCAGATCGGATTCTGCTTCGAGTCTCGGCCCGTCCTGGCCGGTGGCTGGGCGCTGATCGACGTTCCACGTCGCGGCTCGGCGCTCGACCTGATGGTGGAGATCCAGGCCGCAGAACGCGCCGACGGCCTGCTCGGCGCCAGGGTCGTGATCACCGAGGCCGAAGGTCTGTTCACCGACACCGGCCGTGCCGAGCGCATGGTCGGGCATCTCGGCACCCTGATCATGGGCATGGCGGACGCGCCCGATGCGCCGCTGGACACGCTGCCCATGGTCACCGATACGGAGCGCACGGCGCTGATCGACGGCGTCAACCCGCACGCGCGCTTCCTGTCCGAGGACACCATCACCTCGCGCATCGAGCGCGTGGCCGCGGCTCGGCCGGACGCCATCGCCGTCGTTTGTGGCGACGAGCGTCTCAGCTACGGCGAGCTCGATTCTCGCGCCACGCGGCTGGCGCGCAAGCTGCGCGAGCTCGGTGTCGAGCGCGGAGACCGCGTCGGCGTGTGCATGGAGCGGTCGGTGCGGCTGATCGTCGCGCTCTACGCCGTGCTCAAGGCTGGCGCCGGCTACGTGCCGATCGAGCCGACGCTGCCCAAGGAGCGTTGCGCCTTCGTGCTCGAGGATGCGGCGCCCAAGGTCGTGCTGGTCGAGGGCGACACCCTGGCAGACTCCAGCGCCCCGCTCTTGCAGCTCGACACGCTGGAAGACGAGCTGCCCTGGTTCTCCGACGCGCCGCTGCCCGCGCCCGAGCCGCCGCCTGGTGAGTCGTCGGCCGACACGCTGGCGTACGTGATCTACACCTCCGGGTCGAGCGGTCGTCCCAAGGGCTGCCTGATTCACCACCGCCACGTCATCCGTCTGTTCGACGCCACGAAGGATTGGTTCCATTTCGACGACACCGACGTGTGGACCATGTTCCACTCGGTGGCGTTCGACTTCTCGGTCTGGGAGATCTGGGGCGCGCTGACCTACGGCGGGCGGCTGGTGGTCGTGCCGCACGAGACCACGCGGCTGCCGGACGAGTTTCGCAGCCTGGTCGCCGCCGAAGGCGTGACCGTGCTCAACCAGACGCCGTCGGCGTTTCGACAGTTCATCGACGCCGACGCGCGCAACCCCGCTTCCGCGCCCGCGCTGCGCACCGTCATCTTCGGCGGCGAAGCGCTGGAGCTCGAGAGCCTGCGCCCCTGGTTCCATCGCCACGGCGACAAGCGGCCGAGGCTGGTCAACATGTACGGCATCACCGAGACGACCGTGCACGTGACCTACCGTCCGCTGTCATGGGCCGATCTCGACGCCGGTTACGCCAGCGTGATCGGTGTGCCCATCCCCGACTTGCGTTGCTACGTCGTCGACGAGGCGCTCAACCTCTTGCCGATCGGCGTGCCGGGCGAGCTCCTGGTCGCGGGCGCGGGCGTGGCAGCTGGTTACTGGCAGCGGCCGGAGCTCAACGAGCAGCGCTTCGTGCCCGATCCGTTCTCGAGCGTGACCGGCGGCAGCCGGCTCTATCGTTCGGGCGATCTGGTGCGGCGCCTGCCGAGCGGCGAGCTCGACTACCTCGGCCGCATCGATCAGCAGGTCAAGATCCGTGGCTTCCGCATCGAGACCGGCGAGGTGGAGGCCGCGCTCAGGCGCAGCGGGCTCGTGCAGGACGTGTGCGTGCTCGCGGTCAAGAAGACCGTTCAGGACTCCGTGCTCGTGGCCTACGTCGTGACCGGGAGCTCGCCGCACGAGCTCCGGCTGGCCGCGCGCGCTGCCCTGCCCGAGTACATGGTGCCGGCCGTGTTCGTGCCCGTCGGGTCCATCCCGATGACGGGCAACGGCAAGGTCGATCGCCGCGCGCTGCCCGATCCCTGGCTCCAGCGCGAAGGCAGCGTCGACGAACAGTACGTGGCTCCGCGCGGCCGCTTCGAAGAGGCCGTGGTCAAGGTTTATGGCGAAGTGTTGCGGCAGGAGCGCGTCTCGGCCTCCTGTCACTTCTTCGAGGTCGGCGGCAGCTCGCTCGACGCGGTGCAGGTGGCGCAGCGCCTGGCCGCGGAGCTCTCGCTCGAGGTGCCGGTCGTCAAGCTGTTCGAGCATCCGACCGCCGAGGCGTTGGCGCGCATGCTCGAGTTCGATCACGTCGTGGTCTCCAAGCGCGCGCCGCCGAAGTCGCCGCGGGCGGAGAGCCTGACCCTCGGCGACGAGGCGGTCGCCGTGATCGCGCTGGCGGGCCGCTTCCCCGGCGCGAACAACGTGGACGAGCTCTGGCGAAACCTGCTGGCCGGCAAGGAGTCGATCAGCGAGTTTTCGATCGAGGCGCTCGATCCGTCGCTCGATCCGGCCGTCACCGGGCAGCCCGGCTACGTCCGTGCGCGCGGCGTGCTGAGCGACCCGGCCGGCTTCGACGCGGCGTTCTTCAACATGCCGCCGCGCGAGGCCGAGGTGACCGATCCGCAGCAGCGCCTCGCGCTCGAGCTCAGCTGGGAGGCGCTCGAGTCGGCCGGCTACGATCCCGCCGCCTACGCGGGAGCGATCGGCGTGTACTGCGGCGAGTACAACGTCAGCTACTACGCGGAGCACGTGCTGCAGAGGCCCGACGTGATCGAGAGCGTCGGCGCCTTTCAGGCCATGCTCGGCAACGAGAAGGACTTCATTGCCACGCGCATCGCGCACAAGCTCGATCTGCGCGGCCCGGCGGTGAGCGTGCACACGGCCTGCTCGACGTCGCTGGTGGCCGTGGCGCAGGCCTTTCACGCGTTGCGCACGCGCCAGTGCGACATGGCGCTGGCGGGCGGCGTGGCCATCACCTGCCCGCCCAACTCCGGCTACCTTTACGCCGAGGGCGGCATGCTCTCGCCCGACGGCCACACGCGCGCCTTCGACGCCTCCGCGCAGGGCACCGTCTTCAGTGACGGCGGCGCGTTCGTATTGCTCAAGCGCTTGCCCGACGCGCTACGCGACGGCGACACCGTGCTGGCCGTCGTGCGCGGCGCGGCCACCAACAACGACGGCGCGAACAAGATGAGCTTCACGGCTCCGAGCGTCGCGGGGCAGGCGCAGGTGGTCGAGCGTGCCCTGGCCGTGGCCGGCGTCGATCCGTCGTCGATCGGCTACGTCGAGGCCCACGGCACCGCCACTCCGCTGGGCGATCCGATCGAGGTCGAGGGGCTCACGCGCGCGTTCCGGCGCTACACCGAGCAGCAAGGCTTCTGCGGCATCGGCTCGATCAAGTCGAACATCGGCCACGTCGTCGCCGCCGCCGGAGTGGCAGGGTTGATCAAGGCCGTGCTCGCGGTCAGGACCGGCAACATCCCGCCGTCGCTGCACTTCTCGCAAGCGAACCCGAAGCTCGATCTCGAGCGCTCACCGTTCTACGTGGTGGCGGAGCCGACGCTCTGGCCCGAAGCGCTCTCGCCGCGCCGCGCGGGCGTGAGCTCGTTCGGCGTGGGCGGCACCAACGCGCACGTGGTGATCGAGGAGCCGCCGCTCGAGGTCGCCTCTCGTCCGCCGCGTCGAGACGCGCAGCTCTTGCTGCTCTCGGCTCGGAGCGAGTCGGCTCTCGAGCAGGCCGGGCAGTCCCTCGGGCGCGCGCTGGCAACGGCGACTCCGGTCGAGGTCGCGGACGCCTCGTACACCCTGGCCACCGGACGGCGCGCCTTCGCCGAGCGGCGCTTCGTCGTGGTCAAGAGCGGTGAGGACGCAGCGAATGCGCTCGCCAGCGCTGGTGAAGTCATCCGTGCTCGCCCCCGCCCGCCGCTCGGCTGGACCTTCTCCGGCCAGGGTTCGCAGTATCTGGCCATGGGGCGGGCGCTGGCCGAGAGTGAACCCGTCTTCCGTCGCGCGCTGGAGCGCTGCGTAGGCATCCTGCGCAGCGGCGTGGGTGGCCCCGGAGGCGCGCTCGATTGCGACCTCTCGGTGGTGCTCGATCCGATCGACAACGGACGCGAGCGAGCCGAGGAGCTGATGCTGCAGACGGCTTACACGCAGCCGGCGCTGTTCGCGGTCGAGTACGCGCTGGCGGAGCTGTGGAAGCACCTCGGGCTCGAGCCCGCGTACCTGCTCGGCCATAGCATCGGCGAGATCACGGCGGCGTGCGTCGCCGGCGTGCTGAGCCTGGAGGACGCGCTGCGCGTGGTGATGTTCCGCGGACGCTTGATGCAGACCGCCGCGCGCGGCGTCATGCTCAGCGTGCGAGCGGCCGCGACGGAGCTTGCGAGTGAGCTCGAGCGCGAGCGCGAGCTCGACATCGCGGCGATCAACGCGCCCAAGCTGTGCGTGGTCTCGGGGCCGGAGTCGGCCATCGAACGCTTCGAGAAGACGATGCAGGAGCGTGGCGTGGCGACGACCCGGCTACGCACGTCCCACGCCTTCCATTCGCCGATGATGGACTGTGTGATCGAGCCGTTCTACGCCATCTTGCGCGAGATCCGCTTCGCGCCGCCGAAGATCCCGATCATCTCCAGCGTGACGGGCCAGGAGCTCTCGAACGAACAGGCCATGGATCCGCGCTACTGGGCGGAGCACGTGCGTCGCACGGTGCGCTTCGCCGACGCGCTCTCCGAAGTCTGGCGGCGCTCGCCCGACTGCGTCGTGCTCGAGATCGGTCCGCGCGCGACGCTGGCCACCCTGGGCCGGCAGATCGCCACCGACCCGCGTAACCAGGCCTCGCTGCCCTCGCTCGACGTCGGCGCCAAGCTCCCAGCGGGCGCGGATCCGGACGAGCAGCTCGCGTTCCTGCGCGCCGTCGGCAACCTCTGGGCGCACGGTGTGACGCTCGATTTTCGAGCCTTCTTCGAGGGTGACGCGCGTCGACGCATCCCGCTGCCGACCTACCCCTTCGAGCGCAAGCGCTGCTGGATCGATCCACCGCCACGCCAGGCCAGACGCGCGCGTTTCGCCCCCACACTTCCGTCGCCTGCCGTCTCACCCTCCGCTCCGTCGCCCAGCAAGCAGAACGGCGCCAAGGGACCCGAGCGAAAGAGCGCCATCCTCGAAGCCGTGCGGCAGGTCCTCGAAGAAGCCTCGGGCATGAACCTGCGCAGCGCAGACCCGAACACGAATTTCGCCGAGCTCGGGCTCGACTCACTCACGCTGACTCAATGCGCCAACCTCGTGTCAAAGCGCATGAACACCCAGGTCACCTTCAGAAAGCTCGCCGAGGAGCTGTCCACCCTACAAAAGCTCGCTGATCACCTGACCGATGTGCTGCCGGACAGTGATGATCGCGTCAGCCAGCGCTGGTCCTGGACGGAGCCGTCGCCGCCACCGCAGCTGGCGTCGCAAGAACCCGCCGAACCCGCTCCCGCGGCGCTGCGTCAGATGGAACAGAAGCTCGAGCTCATCGCGCAGCAGCTCGAAGGGTTGCAACGGCTGATCCAGCGCCAGACCATGCCAGCGCCCCGTGATCCGGGCACGCCGCCCAAGCTGGACGCGTCGCTGCCGCCCGTGCCGGGTGCTCGGCTCGGTCGCGACCGCGACGGCAATCCAGCTTGGTTCGTGCCCTCGCCGGAGAACCCGCGCAAGTTCGTCAAGCTGGCCTGAGCCGGCTCACTGCGAGAGGCGCCCGGCCAGCCGCGCCTGTAGCGCGCGCAACGCGGCGTAGTAGCCGTAGTCGTCCGCCAGCACGTCCTCGGAGTTGCGCGGACAGATCGAGGCCACCGCGCTCTGCGTCGCGAGCTGTCGCGCGACGTCGAGCTGGCGCAAGCCGGGGTAGGCCTTGCCGTAGTACTGCGTCGACCCGGTCGCGCCCCCGCCCGGAGGCTGGCAGACCGGACGGTTGCGATTGACGTCCTCCGGGAAGCAATCGCAAGCATCCGAGTAAGTGGCGAGCGAGCAATCGACCGGCTCCACCAGGGGGAAGATGCAGGCGTACTGCAGATCGTCACCATTGGTGACCGCCGACTCGTGACCGTTGATGGTCGCCGTCGGATCGGTCGACGACGAAGCCACGATCGGATCGTCGGTGATGGGATTCGTTCCGCTGCGCGCGGCGACGGATTCGACCATGAAGGGGTCGAGCGGGGCGATGTGCTCGGAGACGTTGCCCACGATCACGCTCCAGCGGTTCAGCAGCGTGAGCTGCTCGGTCGAGAGGAAGTCGAGATCAGCGGCGGGGTCGGGATCGACCGCGACGTCTTGCCAGGGCAGGCCGGTGATCACACCCAGCATGACCAGGTTCGGATCGCGCCCGCCAGCGAACAGCGGATTGTCGACCAGCTCTCCGGCGCGGTTCTTCACCTGCGCCGAGGTCAGACCGGTCACGTAGCGGCTGAGCGGTTGCAGCAGGTCGAAACCGAAGCGACGCTTCTGCTCGAAGCAGCGCAGATTGAGATTCTCTTCAGCCAGGGTGTAGCTGCCCTTCGTGCACTCGCTGTCGGCCGCGAGCGTGCCGCAGCCGTTTGGCGGCCCTCCCGCCTCGTTCGTGGCGCATGAACGGCAGCAGGGGTCGTTGGGATCGGCCGCGCAAGCCGCAGTGGCGCGCGGCATGTAGAACGGCTGTCCGCTGTTGCTCTGCAATCCGACGAGCCAGCCCTGACCGCTATCGATGATGCTGCAGTCGTTCTCGTCGCTGATCACGATGGCCATGACCGCGGAGTCGGGGCGGATGAAGGCCGCACGCTGGCTGAGCAGTGCATCGTCGATTCCGCTCGGCGTCGTGACACTGTTCACGACGCTGACGCTGAGCGGCGGTTCCGGATCCACCAGGAAGCGATACATGGCCTCGAGCGGGGCCTCGTAGCCGCAGCCCGTTTCACCGGCGGCCACGACCATCGCCGCCAGATCTTCCGCGAACAGGGCCGAATCGCTCTCGCCGGGCGGATTGGCCACACCGGTCGGATCCCATTTCAAGAAGCCCGAGTCGTTCCACGACGTCACGCCGGTGCGGATCGCGGGGTCACCGACCAGGTGCGCCTTGTCGTCGCCGGTGACGGAGGATGCGCACACCTGGCCGCCCTGACTGCCCAGGCTCGAGGTGATGACACCGACGTGCAGGTCCTCGACCGCGCCGTATTCGTGCACGGTGTTCACGGGACAGCTGCCGTCTTCGTTCGGCGGCACCGGATCACCGACGCCGGTGCACCACGGCTTGACCAGGCGCTCGACCAGCGCCGGGATCGACGCCGCCAGGAGCTCCTGCTTGTCGGCCATCGAGATCGAGTTGTCGACCACGAACAGGAGATCGAGCTTCGAGGCGGTAGTAAAAACGGGTGGACCGCCACCGGCGCCGATTTCGCCGGCTTCGCCGCCCGAGGCAGGGTTTTCCGCTCCACCCTCTCCGCCAGCGCTGCCAGGGCCTTCTCCGCCCGCTGCGCCGCCCAGGCCCGCTCCGGCATCGCCGTTGCCAGTGCTCCCGCCGGGATCCGTTGTGCTACCCGCAGTGCCGGCGGTGCCCGCAGTGCCGGCGGTGCCCGCAGTGCCGCCGCTGCCCGAGCTGCCCGCATTCCCGGAGCTGCCCGCGTCGTTGGCGCTGCCCGCGTTCGCCGTGCCGCCGACGACCGCGCCTCCGCTGCCCCCGGGGCCATCGTCACCGCAGCCTACGCCGACCGTCACTGCCAGAATGAGTCCCGGCCATGCGCCGGAGCTTCGCCTAGAAAAGCCCATGATCATGCCTCCACCTGAAGGGGGCCGAGTCTATCAGGGAGTCGCCGGCCCGCCTACATTACGTTGCCGGTCGCGGCAGGCTTCCCTACAAAGGTGATCGGCATTTTGGCGTAGCTGTCATGGCGGTCTTACTGGTCCACGGCATCTGGAACAGCGGGCA
>DATLIL010001045.1:0-15219 GCA_035539475.1 Polyangiaceae bacterium | reverse complement strand
GCGGCACCGGCGGCACCGGCGGCACCATGACGAGCGGCGGCTCCAGTGGCGTGGCGGGCTCGGAGCCGAGCTCTGGCGGCGAGGCAGGGAGTAACCTCACGCCCGGTTCTGGAGGCGAAGCGGGCAGCGAAGCGACCGGCGGCTCTGGAGGCGAAGGAGCTTCTGGCGGCGAAGCAGGAAGCGACGCGAGCGCGGGGAACGGGGGCGCGTCGGATTCCGGCGGTGCCTCGGGCGCGGGCGGTGACGCAGGTATGGGCGGCAGTGCGGGTTCGACGAGTGGGGGCATGTGCAGTGACGATCGGCGGCTGCTACGACGCGTCCGCGCACGTGGGCATCAAGTTCTCCTACAAGAGCAGCAGCAAGCTCTACGTCAGTGCGCTCACGGCGGGAGTGGCCGCCGCGCCCGAGGGCCAGCGCAACCACTGGAAGAAGGAGATCCCGGCCGCTGCCGACTGGACGGAAGCCACGATCACCTGGGCGGAGCTCTCCCAGCTCGGCGCTTGGGGTGCAGTCGTGGCCTGGGACGCAACGAAGATCTACGGCTTCGACTTCAGCCCTGACTCGGCGGTCAAGCCCATCAGCTACGACGTCTCGATCGACAACCTGAGCTTCACACCCTGAATCGCAGCGTTCCCACCTTGCCGCTGAAAATTGACCACCGACGGCGGGACATTGCTCGGTGGCCTGCATCAGCACGGCGGCACGCTGCTGGACCGGAACTTCGCCGCCGCGTTATGCTTGCGGGCTCCCAAGGCTCGCGGTGTGAACGCGTCAACGAACATCGAGGACCTCCTCGCCTGGTACCGGCGTATCGTCGAGACGGCGCAGGAGGGCATCTGGACGCTCGACGCAGGGGGGCGGACGTCGTTCGTCAACCCGAAGATGGCGGCGATGCTGGGCTACGCGGCCGAGGAGATGCTGGGTCGGCCGCTGCTGGACTTCATGGACGCCGAGTGGCGCGCGCGTGCGACGGAAAATCTGGCGCGCCGGCGAGGCGGCATCGCCGAGGAGCACGAGTTCAAGTTCCTGCGCAAGGACGGCTCCAACCTGTGGGCCTCGCTGTCCACCACGCCCATCCAGGATGCCGACGGTGGCTACGCGGGCGCGCTGGCGATGGTCCGCGACATCACGGAGCACCACGAGGCCGAGGAGTTGTTGCGCGCCGCGGAAGAACGCTTCCGCAGCCTGTTCGAGAACGCGCCCCACGTCCTGTGGGAAGACGACCTGTCCGGGGTCAAGGCCTACATCGACGGGCTGCGCGCCTCCGGCGTGAGCGATCTGCGGGACCACTTCGCGCGGCACCCCGAGGACGTCGTCGTGTGCTTCTCGAAGGCCAAGATCCTGGATGTGAACCAGGCGGGGGTGCGCCTGTACGAGGCTCGCGACAAGGCGGAGCTCATCACCGGGCTCGAGCGCCTGCTCACGCCCGAGTCGAATGTGGTGCTCGCCGAAGAGCTCATCGCGCTAGCCGAGGGCAAGACCGTCTTCGAGAGCGAAGCGACCGACCAGACATTCACCGGCCGAAAGAACCACATCCTGTTCAAGGCGATCGTCGCCCCCGGGTGTGAGGACACCTGGTCGCGCGTGTACATCTCGATCGTCGACCTCACGTCGCGCAAGATGCTGGAGGAGCAGCTGCGCCAGGCGCAAAAGATGGAGGCGATCGGCCGCCTCGCGGGCGGCGTTGCGCACGACTTCAACAACTTGCTGACGGTCATCCGCGGCAACTCGGAGTTCCTGCAGATGGGGAATCTCTCCGCCGAGCGCCAGAGCGAGGCGCTGGTGGAGATCGTGCGCGCCACCGAGCGCGCCGCCGCGCTGACGACGCAGCTGCTGACCTTCAGCCGGCGGCAGGTGATGCAGCGGCGGAACTTGGATCTGAACGACGTCGTCTCGCGCCTGACGAAGATGCTCGAGCGCGTGCTGGGAGAGGACGTCCGCCTCGAGCTCCGCCTGCACGCGCGCCCGCTGCTCACGGATGCGGACGCCGGCATGCTCGAGCAGATGCTGATGAACCTGGCGGTCAATGCGCGCGATGCGATGCCTGACGGCGGCCAGCTGGTGATCGAGACCTTCGCCGCCGTCGTCTCCGAGGAGACGCGCGCGCGCTTTCCGGCCGCGCGACTCGGCCCACACGTGTGCGTTCGCGTCGCCGACACGGGCGTGGGCATCCCTCCCGAGACGATGGAGCACGTGTTCGAGCCGTTCTTCACGACGAAGGGCCCCGGCAAGGGGACCGGCCTGGGGCTGGCCACCGTGCTCGGGATCGTCGAGCAGCACGGTGGCGCGGTGCGCGTCGCCTGCGAGCCTGGCGAGGGCGCCGAGTTCACCGTCCTGCTGCCCGCGTGCGAAGAAGAGACGGCGGTCGAGCTCGGGCACGAGCCGAGGGCCGCGCTGCGAGGAGGCCCCGAGTCGATCCTGCTCGTGGAGGACGAGGAGCCCGTCCGCAGGATCACTCAACGCCTGCTCGAGTCGCGCGGCTACCGCGTGCGGAGCGCGGGCACCGGCGTGGAAGCCCTGCGCGTCTGGGACGAGCAGCACGGCGCCTTCGATCTCGTCCTGACGGACGTGGTCATGCCGGGTGGTATCTCGGGGCGTGAGCTGGCCGAGCGCTTGGGCCTGCGCCGGCAGGGGCTCAAGATCATCTTTCTCAGCGGCTACGCAGGCGACGTGATCAGTCCGGGCATGGAGCTACGCCAGGGCTTCAACTTCCTGCAGAAGCCTTTCGGCGCGACGACCCTGCTCGAGTGCGTGCGCGCGCGGCTCGACGGCGTGTAAGGCGCGTCATGCGTGCAGGCACAAAACCATCGAACCTCCGAACGTTCATCACGGAGCCCATGGCCGCCTGAGCTCGTCACGCGCGGCTGCGTGCAGGCGTGCCGCATCGGCGAGCACCTCGAAGCGACCGCCCACGGCCAGATTCACGGTGCGCACGGCCAGTGCGACCAGCGGGGAGCGCACGCCGATCACGATACGCCGCATCGAACGGGCGATGGTCACCGACCAGGGCGTCATTCGCGCTTGCACGGCCACCTCGTAACTTTCTACCGCCAACCAGTCGTGAACGACGGCAGCGTCCCCTGGGGCGGCGCGAGCGGCGGCCTCGACGCTGGCCATGATCTGCTCTGCATGCGCCATGACGAAGCGCCCCTTGCCCTGGGTGAACACCAGGCCCGGGCGCACATTCCAGATCGCCAGCGAGCCTTCCACCAAGTTGAGCTCGCGAGGCGCTGAGCGGATCTCGTCCAGCATGACCGGATGGTAACAGGCGAGAGACGAGATTCGATCCGCAAATGCCAAGGGGGCGATTCCTCGCCGGAGCACGATGCGTGCTCTCGATTTGGGAAGCGTACTAGACTCGCCGGCCATGGGACTCCTGACCTTCAGCATCAACGTCACCCTGGACGGCTGCGTCGACCACCAGGAAGGGATCGCCGACGACGAGACGCACGCCTTCTTCACCCGCCTCCTGGATGAGAGCGGGGCCATGCTGTGGGGCCGCACCACCTACGAGATGATGGAGTGCTACTGGCCGCTCGTCGCTCGCGGCGACGTGGAAGCGCCGCCGATGCTCCGCGAGTGGGCGGTCAAGCTGGAGGCCAAACCGAAGTACGTGGTGTCGTCGACGCGCAAGGACTTCACGTGGAACAACAGCCACCACATCGCCGGCGATCTTCGCGCCAGCGTGCAGAAGCTCAAGGACGCGACCCCGGCCGGCGTGCTGCTCGGCAGCGGCAAGCTCGCGACCGAGCTCGACCAGCTCGATCTGATCGACGAGTACAAGTTTCTCGTCCACCCCAGGATCGCCGGCCACGGCCCGACGTTGTACGAAGGCGGGCTGACGAGCACGCTGAAGCTCGAGCTCGTCTCGGCCAAGCCGCTCCGCTGCGGCGCGGTGGCAATGCACTACCGGCGTCTACGCTGATTCGGAGAGGGAGTGAAACCGACCGCGGGCCCGTGGCTCTAATCCACGATGCGGACGATGCCGTCCCAGTGCATCTGATCGGCCTGGCTGCGACAGTCGGGCGACTGCGTCAGGTTGTCGCCCACGGTTTCGCTCGCGATGCTCAGAACGTAGTCACCCGCCGGGGCATCCGCTGCAACCGTGGCGCGGAGAATGGTGTGCAGGCCGGGAGTGAACTGCTCCGGACAACCACCTTGCGCGCTGGCGCTGAGCTTGAGGAGGGCAAAGCTTCCGGGGGGCTGATCGGGAGTCAGCACGCACTGATACGGCCCGTCATAGAAGTCCTCCACGGGGTCCGGCTCGAAGGTGAGATTGCTGTCGTCATAGGTGAAGGTCACGTTGAACTGAGTCGACCAGTCGCAGCTCGCTGGCAGCATGAGCCAGATTTCGATGTCGATCACGTCGCCCGCCTTGGCGATCACGTTCTCGAGGCAGACCGATCCGCTCTCGACCTGAGTTAGCGCACAGTGCTCGAGAAACGGGTCGCCGGAGCCTCCGCCGCCTGCGGCACCGCCGCTCGCGACCGATCCCGCACCGCCCTCGGCCACGGGCGCTCCAGCGCTGCCCGGAGTCGCTCCAGCGCTGCCCGGAGTCGCGCCAGCGCTGCCCGGAGTCGCGCCAGCACCGCCGGACTCAGGGCTGCCGCCTTCGCCATTGGCGCCACCTTCGCCTCCAGAGTTGCTCGTGCCGCTCAAGCCATTCGCGCCGGCGCTGCTGGTTCCGCCAGCAGCAGCGCCGCCCTGCAGCCCGCTGCTGCCCCCTCCACTCTGCTCGTCTTGATCTTCCTGGCTGTCACCGCAAGCCCCGGTGAGACCTGCCGCCAGCAAAGCAAACAACCCGCACGAAAGTGGAGTTACTGGATTACGCCGCATCACGGTGGATTTTACTCGTCTTGCTCGGATCAGAGCATCGGGAAGACGACCGTGAAGAAGACGGCCACCATCACGGTCAGCATGAAGGCCGTCAGGCAGCCGAGCCCGATCGGCTTGCCGGCGCCGCCGGTGCTCGACTTGCGCGTGAGCAACGTCGCGACGAGGCCGAAGCCGAGCGGGCCCGGCGTCGCGAGCGCGAAGGCCTCACCCAGGCTCTCGCTGGACATGCCCGCAATGACGGTGACCACGGCCAGGAGCAGCCCGAACCCCAAGAAGCCTCGTGCGACCCAGCCGAGCCACTCGGGCGGCCGAGGGACCGCGGCGGTCGGCGGAGGGTAACCCTGCGGGTGGTAGGCCTGTTGCGGAGGGTAGGGCTGATAACCTTGAGGAGGTCCGCCGTGCTGCATCGTTCCGTGTATGGCCGGCCCGAACGAGTTTCGTGACAGCTCGCTTCGATTTCGAATTTGCCCACGAGCCGGGTCTCTCGTGGCCATCCACGTCGGTAATGAAGCTCAAGACCCTGAATTGCGTGATGGCGTTGATCGGTCTGTACCCGGGTACGGGTTCGGCGCAGCAGCTGATCACCGTGGATGACTATCCGGTCCACCACGGCTTCCACGTGCGGGACTACCCGACCGGTACCGGGACGCCGCTGCTCTCCTGGTTCGACCTCTGGTACGTGTTTCCCGACCACCACATCCAGCAGATCGGCGTATTGCCGACGGGCAACGACATCGAGATCAGCTTCAGAGACGACGACAACGACGACATGACGGGCTACTCCGTTGGTCACTACATCTATCCGAACGTCCCCTGGGAGTCGGCCAGCGAGATCTGCTCGAGCGGGCTCTCCTGTGTCACCCAGCTCTCGCCGAAGCCCGACGACAGCGAGTTCGTACTGATTGGCTTCGAAGCGGAGTACCTGGACGGCGACCATCACCTGCGGCAGCTGTCGATCTTCGAATCGGAGGGCAAGCTCGTGGTCTGGTTCGGCGATCAGTACTTCGACGACGACATGGCCTTCCGCGTCGACTACAGCTGGGTTCCTCGGAAGAACATCGTGAGCATGGGCCACTGGGGCGACGGCAGCAGCAACGGGCGCATCTACGCGCCGAGCGGCGAGCTCCCGAACGGACCCATCGTGATCCAGGGCTTCGCCGCGAACTACCTCGACGATGATCACCACGTCGGACGGCTAGCCGTGTCTCCCGACGAGGTCGACCTGTACGACGACGACCATGACGACGCCATGCGCGGCCAGGTGAAATGGCTGGAGCTCGCGCCGGACGAGTCGGGCAAGCCTCCGCCGATCGACGTCAAGGGGGCCTTCGAACCCCCGCCGCTCGAGATGGACGGCTGGAGCGAGCCCCCGCGCTACCTCGACGGATACTTCGAATCTCCGCAGTTCTCGTTCGTCGCAAAACCCTGAGCACGCGCACAAAGCGCGGGGGCGATTCGCACGGCGGACAATGCGCGTTTTTCCGCGCAGGCCAGGCTTCGCCCCAGGGCTAGACTCGGTGGTTCCGTGGACCCTCGCTCCACCGATCTGCTCTCCGCCATCGCCGGGATCGTCTGGGAGTCCGACGCGCAGTCGCTCGCCTTCTCCTTCGTCAGCGACCACGCCGTGCGGCTCCTCGGCTACGCGCTGTCGGACTGGCAGAGCCCCGGCTTCTGGCAATCCAAGCTCCACCCAGAGGATCGCGCTCGCGCCATCGCCTCGCATGCCGCCGCCACCACGTCGGAGCATCGCATGCAAGCCGCCGACGGCCGGTTCGTCTGGCTACGCGATACCGCCACCGCCGTCAGCGCGCCCGACGGTTCGGTCACTCTGCGTGGCCTGATGGTGGACATCACCGACCTCAAGCGCTCGAACGAGCTCTTGCGCGAAGTCATCGACACCGTCCCTGCCGCGATCCTCGGCCTGGATCGGGAGGGCAAGGTGCAGACCGTATGGAATGCCGCCGCCGCAGACTTGTTTGGCTGGTCCGCCGAAGAAGTCATGGGTCGCCGTCTCCCGACCGTCCCGGCGGAAGGTGCGGAGGACTTCGAGCGGCTTCGCGCGCAGGTCCTTGCGGGGCATACGCTCAGGGGCTGGGAGGCGGTGCGGCAACGCCGCGACGGCTCGAAGTTCGATGCCAGCCTCTCGGTGTCGCCGCTGTACGACGAACGCGGCGAGGTCTTGAGCACCATTGCCGTCATCACGGACATCTCGGAGCGCAAGCGCGCCGAAAACGCGCTCGGGGTGAGTCACAATCTGCTCAACGCCGTCTTCCAGTCGACGCCCGACAACGTTTTCGTCACGGACGTCGACGGGCGTGTACTGATGATAAACCCCGGGGGAGCTCGCCAGCTCCGGCGCCCGGTCGAACAAATCTTGGGCAGCAAGGTCACGGAGCTCTTCCCGCCCGAGGTCGGTCGGGTGTTCAGGGAGAAGGAACGGCGCGTCATCGATTCGGGGATCGCAGAGACCTCGGAGGAAAGCCTGACCGCCGAGGGCGTGACTCTCACCTTCCTGACGACGCGGGACGTGTATCGCGACGCGGACGGCCGCGTGGCGGGACTGATCGGTATTGCGCGCGACATCAGCGACCGCAAACGAGCCGAACGAGAGCGCTCCTCGAGCCTCTGGTTCCTGGAGAGCCTCGATCGAGTCAACCGCGCGATCCGGGAGACGAACGAGCCCGATCAGATGATGAAGGAGGTCCTCGACGTGGTGCTCGCGGCGTTCGAGTGTGACCGAGCCTGGCTCTGCTACCCGTGCGATCCGGACGCCCCTTCCTGGAGAGTCCCGGTGGAGCGGACCCGAGCGGAGTTTCCCGGTATCTTCTCGAAGGGTCTCGATCTGCCGATGGACGCCGAGGCCACCCAGGCGTTCCGCTGGGCTCGCGCGACGAGCGAAGCCATCACCGCCGGCCCTGGCGGTGAGTTCCCGCTGCCTGCGATCGCACGAGAGTTCCAGGTCAAGTCTCAGCTCTGCATCGCGATCTACCCGAAGCTGGTCGAGCCGTACCTGTTCGGGGTGCACCAGTGCTCTCACGAGCGGGTGTGGACGACCCAGGAGAAGCGGCTGCTGCAGGAGATCGGCCGGCGCCTCGCTGACGGCTTGACGAGCCTGCATGTGCTGCGGAACCTGAGCGACAACGAGAGCAAGCTGGCCGAAGCCGAACAGATGGCGCACGTCGGCTACTACGAGGTCGACTTCGTCGGCGATCGCCTGATCCTGTCCGAGGAGAGCTGCCGTATCCTGGCCCTGCCGCCGGGGGAAAAGGTCATCAAGCCAGCCGACTTTGGGTCGAAATGGCAGGCGCTGGTCCATCCGGAAGACCTGGAGACAGTGATGCGAGCGCTCTCCGACGCGCTCGCCGAAGGCCCAACCTCGGACGTGGAATACCGCGTGGTTCGTCCTGACGGCGAAGTGAGGGTCATTCACAGCCACGGGAACATCTGGCGCGACCAGCAGGGGCGTCCGCTTCGCATGTTCGGCTTCATGCAGGACGTCACCGAGCGCCGCGCAGCGGAGGATCGGCTGCGTGCCAGCGAGGCACGTTTTCGCACCTTCGTCGACCACGCGATGGACGCCTTCTTCCTGGTCGACTCGGCCGGAACATTGCTGGACGTGAACCGTCAGGCCTGCGTGAGCTTGGGCTACGAGCGCGAGGAACTGATCGGGATGCTGCCGGTGAAATTCGATGTGGACCTCACCCTGGGCGACATGGACAGGGTCCACGAGCGGCTCGCCGCCGGAGAGGAGGTGGCTTACGACACCCGCCACCGCCGCAAGGACGGCACCACCTTCCCCGTCGAGATCCGCCTGCGCCCGTTTTGGGAAGGTGGCCACCGCTACTCCGTGGCGCTCGCGCGCGACATGAGCGAGCGATTCCGGGCGCAGCATGCGCTCAACCTGTTTCGCTCGCTGATCGACCACATGACCGACACCGTCGAGGTCATCGACCCGGAGACGGGCCGATTCCTCGACGTGAACGAGCATGCGTTTCGCCTTCACGGCTACTCGCGCGAGGAGTACCTGAGCCTCGCGGTATCCGACATCGATCCGATCATCGGCCAGCAACCCTGGGCCGAGCGCATCAGGGACCTGGAGCAGGCAGGCTCGATCGTCTTCGAGAGTGAGCACCGACGCAAGGACGGCAGCACCTTTCCCGTCGAGGTCAACGCCAACTACATTCGCCTGGATCGCGAGTACCTGATCGCCGTGGTCCGCGACATCACCGCGCGCAAGCGGCTCGAGGACCAGCTCAGTCAGGCCCAAAAGATGGAAGCCGTCGGTCGCCTCGCGGGCGGCGTCGCTCATGACTTCAACAACCTGCTCACCGTGATCAACGGCTACAGCGAGCTCGCCCTCGCCGATCTCGACGTCGACCACCCGCTGTACGGGCTCCTCGGCGAAATCCAGAAGGCCGGCGAGCGCGGTTCCACGCTGACCCGGCAGCTCCTCGCGTTCAGCCGGCGGCAGGTGCTCCACCCTCGAGTCGTGAACTTGAACGTGGTGCTCGGGGAAGTTTGCAGGCTGCTCACGCCCTTGATCGGGGAAGACATCGATCTCTCCTTCGTTCCCGATGCGACTCCCTGCGTGGTGCAGGTCGACCCTGGTCAATTCGAGCACGCGATCGTAAACCTCGCCCTGAACGCACGCGACGCCATGCCGGAGGGAGGTCGTCTGATCATCGAGACCCGCAACGTCGAGTTCGATGAAGCGGAGGCCGCGCGTCACTCCGACGTTGGCGCCGGGCGCTATGCGCTGGTCGCCGTCAGCGACTCCGGGCACGGCATGGACGCGGCCACACTGGCGCAGATCTTCGAGCCATTTTTCACGACCAAGCCGCCCGGCAAGGGCACCGGCCTCGGCCTCGCGATGGTCTACGGGTTCGTCAAACAGTCCGGCGGACAGGTGGAGGTCTACAGCGAGCCTGCGCACGGCACGACCTTCAAGGTGTACTTGCCGCTCTCGGAAGAGTCGCCCGCGCTTTCTCGGCAACCCTCTGCGTCGCTCAAGATGCCAGTGGGCACGGAGACGGTCTTGCTGGTCGAGGACGAAGACGCCGTCCGCCTCCTATCCAAGCTCGTACTCGGATCGCACGGGTACGTCGTCCTCGACGCACGAGACGGCCAGGAAGCGCTCCAGATTGCAGAGGGCCATCCCGGCACAATCCACATCCTGGTCACTGACATGGTCATGCCCAAGATGGGTGGCCTCCGGCTGGCAGAGCTTTTGACCAAGGCGAGGCCGAACCTGAAGGTGCTGTTCATGTCCGGCTACACCGAGAACACCGCCTTGCCGCGCGAGGGCCGCGCTGGCCAGATGGCCTTTCTGCAGAAGCCGTTCAGCCCCATGAACCTGGTGCGAAATGTGCGAGCCCTGCTCGACGCCGAAACCGGCGGGTGATCGTGAATCCAGCGGAGAGGCGACGTTCGATGCCCTCAGGCAACGCGCGCCGGGCCTGCCGATCTTGCTATGGTCGGGTTACGGTGCCGACCAGGACATCAGCGGCATGCTCAGCCGCGGCGCCGCCGGTTTCGTGCAGAAGCCGTACAGCGTGGCCGAGCTCAGCCGCGCCGTAGCCGACGCCATGCGTGGCCGCGTCGTGTCAGCCCGCGGTTGATGAAATCCGATCCCGCAAAAGCGAGGCGATACTACGACTGGACAATGTGCCAACCGTGCCGATTCTAGCCAGGCTGGCCTAAGGCCAAGCTCCTACGTTCGTTGCGCGCAGGAGCTTCTAGGGTGGCTCGAACATCACCTCCGGCGGGGCCACGCTGATCTCGATTGCGTTCGAATCAAGGGTGCCCGCAAACCACTTGGTGTCGAAGTCAGCGGGGCCAGCCGGGCCGACGGTCTTGTCGTGATAATGAGCAACGATGCGAAAGGGCCCCTCATCGGGGAGGCCGGGGTAGCAGCCGAGCGCCTCCACGCTCGCGTATTCGTCTCCAGGCGCCAGGGTGATGTATTCGCGCGGAGGGCGTGCTCCGCAGGCCGTTGCGCTGCAGACACGCTTCGGCACGGACCCGTCGGACACTCGGTGGATTTCGAGCCACACGTTGGCCCAGAAGGCCGACTCATGGTCGACAATCAGCCTGCGATGAAGGCTGAGCCACTCATCGGAGACATTTCGAATGGAGAGCCGCAAATACCCTTGAGCACGACGTGACCCGTGCTCGAGTGGCACGTCGCTGATTTCGAATTTCAAGAGGGAGGCATCGGTCGTGGGAGGTGGACGCGCAGGATCCCTGGCAACCTCGAGAGTCATCGGCTCCTCCGGTGCTTCCGGCGGGTGGGGCTCCGCACAGGCGAGAATTACGGCCGCGACCGGAAATAGGTGCCGTCCAATGCGGTCCACCAGGCTATTGACCTCGAAACAGGCATGGGCCTTGGGTGCGAGGCGGCATGAATAGCAACCCGCGTCGGCGCTGAAGCCGCTCGCTGGCTCCGCAGCAGGGCGCGGGTTCGAATCCTGCCTCTCGAAGTGCGGGCGAGTACTTGCAAGGTGCTCATGGGTCATTTCCTCAGCGGTACTGGCGTGGAAGTGCGCCGAGGCCGTTCGATCGGTACAGCCGATTCTTGCCGGACGAGGGCCAGAAGAAGTAGGCATCCGCGTAGTTGCCGGTCCCCACGAAGTCGGCAATCGCCCAGCGCTCACCAGCGTCGATATCGGGCTTCGCGATGGGATCGGAGTACGCGACGTAAGTAGTTCCCGACGACAACAGCAAACGGTTCTGGCCCGAAGCCTTCCACCAGAAGAGGATGTCGGCGCGCTTGTCCGCGTTGAAGTCACCGAGTTCCCAGCTGTCGCCGCCGTTGATCGTCGCGGTCGCGATGGGCGACGTCGGAGTCTGGAATGCCCCGCCGCTCCATTTGTACAGGCGGTTCGTGCCACTGCTCCGCCACCAGAAGAGCACCTCCGCGCCGGCGGTTGCGTCGAAGTCGGCGCTAGCCCACAGGTCACCGCCGTTGATGCCCGCGGTCGCGATCGGGTTGTTGTAGTAGTCGAAGCCGTTGGTCAGCTTCTTGCTGGCGAACAGGCGGTTCGTGCCGCTGAACTTCCACCAGAAATACAGATCCGAGGCACCGTCCCCGGTGATGTCCGCTATCAAGAGCTCGTCACCGCCATTGATGCTCGCCGTCGCGATCGGGTCCGAAATGGTAGTGAACGAGACG
Organism: Polyangiaceae bacterium; assembly: GCA_035539475.1. Lineage (GTDB taxonomy): Bacteria > Myxococcota_A > Polyangia > Polyangiales > Polyangiaceae > PMG-095. The sequence continues at coordinate 3,212 of DATLIL010001045.1, read as the reverse complement.
CTGGGCGTCGCATTGCTCATGAAGACCCGGTTCGAGCCCGACGATTTGGACCAAAAGAACAGGTCTGAACGACCGTCGGCGTTGAAGTCGCCCACACGCACCTGGTCTCCGATGGGAGCAATCAGGTTCTGGCCCGCCGACGTGAAACCGCTGCCGGTGCCTGTGAACAGCCGGTTCACGCCGGTGCTCTTCCACCAGAACAACACGTCGTTCAGCCCGTCGCCGTTGAAGTCTCCCTGAACCCACTGGTCCCCGGCGTTGATCGAGGCCGTCGGGATCGGGTTCAACACGGCGCTGAACGTGCCGTCGCCATTGCTGCGGAAGAGCCGGTTCGTGCCGTCGGCCTTCCACCAGAAGAGCACGTCGGCATGATATTCCGTGTCGAACTTACCGACGAGCCAGTCTGGCCCGCCGTTGATGCTTTCACGAACGATCGGCTCGTCGAGCGAGTCGCCGCTCGGCGCGTGAAGGCTCGCCTGACAGTCGAGGAGCGTCGAGTTGTCGAAGGGATCCTGATACTTCAAGGAGACGCTGTAGTCTCCCTCCGTGGCGGCGTTGAACGCGTAGTTCAGCCCGGGGCACTCGAAGACGCAAAGATCCGTCGCAGGGCAATCGACGGTTTTGACTTGAGAATCGATCGAAACGCCGTTGCGATGGGCCTGATACGTCACCTTGATCGCACCGAGCCCGCAGGTCAGCTCGAAGGGCTGGGCGCTCAGCTGGAGCGTGACGGAGTCCGGGTTGCCGTCGACCCGCGAAACCTGCTGAAACGTCACAGCAGGGGGTGGATCTAGCTTGTTCCAGTCGAACGTGCAGGCCGCGCTGATGGCTTCTGCGCTGGTCTCCACGGCTTCTGTTTCGGATCCCTCCGGAGCTTCACCGCACGCGGTGAGCAGCGCGAGGGCGGAGCAGACTTTCTCGAGACGAAGGTGACGCTTGGACATGTTCACCTCCTACGTCGCCGCCAGGGGAAACTGGGACTGACTCTAAAGTCACCCCCATAAGAGGTCCGGTTGGGTCAGCTTTTCTGCGAAAAGAAGACACTATCGGATCAGCATTTCTGCTACGTGCCCGTGGCTCCCTTGACGACTCCCGCCAGCCATCCGGCCGCTATCAGCGCGTGGACGCGTTTCGTCACATTGCTGTGCCTGCTTGCCCTCGGGAGCGCTGCCACCCACTGCACCAGCAGCGAAAGCCACATCGGCAAGACCAAGAGCTTCCTGACGGAGTGCGACGACGATACGCCCTGCGCGGACCGCTCGCTGATCTGCGCCTGCGTTTGCACCGTGGCCTGCACCGAGATCACGACCTGCCAGGACGAATTGGCACGCATCGGCGCCGATGTCGCCCCAGAGCGCATCCGGTGCCGCGCGCCCAGCTGCGAGCTCGCTAGCGACCAGGCTGCCGCTGTCGCTGGCGTATGCGACGTTTCCTGCGAAACGGACGAGGACTGCACCGCACTCGGCGCCGGTCACCGGTGCGTGGGCGGTTTCTGCCGCGCTGAAGCTAGCGTTAGCGAAGCGGCTGCGGGCTGTCCGGCCGGCATGCGCGCGCTCGGAGGTGTCCCGGGCCTTGCAGGGCCGCTCTGCTTCGACCGCTACGAGGTGACCGTCTACGACTACGCGCGCTGCATCGACGACGGCGTTTGCAGCACGCCAGACAGCGGGAACCTTTTCGTCGAAGGTCGGGAAGACCACCCAATCCAGTCGGTCAGCGGAGAGGCGGCAGAGCAGTACTGCGCCTGGATAAGCCACAGGCTGCCGACCCGGGAAGAGTGGTCCTTCGCGGCGTCCAATGCACAGACGACGCTCTACCCGTGGGGCAACGATCCCGCCTCCCCGAGCGACGATCCGGGTCGAGTGTGCGCGCTCGACATCATGGACACGTGTCCCGTTGGCTCACGTCCCGCCGGCAGCACCAGCATGGAGCTCGCCGATCTGGCCGGTAACGTGGCCGAGCTCGTGCGCGACGACGACACCTACTGCGCGGCTGGCGGCAGCTACCTCGCGTCCGACACAATGCCCGATCTCTTGGCCTCGACCAGCTGCCAGCCGTTCACCGATCCGGCGCCCGACGTCGGCTTCCGTTGCGTGGTGGAACCCTGATGCGTCCCTCGTGGCGGCAGCTCTTGCCCGCGATCCCGCTCTGGATCTTTTCCTGCGACGAGGCGGAGACGAAGGAGCCCTGCGCCGGCGACGAGTGCGTCATGTCGTGCCCGGCCGACCTGGCCGGATGCTTCGGCGAGTGCGTCAACGTCAACGAGGATCCCGCGCACTGCGGAGCCTGCGGCAGCGCCTGCTCGCCCGAGAAGTTCTGCGTCGCCGGCCGTTGCCAGGCCGAGTGTGGCGGCCAGGTGCCGGATCGCTGTGGAGACCGCTGTGTCGATCGGCGCTCACATCCCGATCACTGTGGCAGCTGCGGCGTGACCTGCGCCGAGGGGCAGGTCTGCGTCGCCGGATCGTGCGCGGCAGCCTGCGGCTTCCTGGCACCAGCCGAGTGTGGTCGCACCTGCGTCGACCCGCAGAACGATTCGCTCCACTGTGGAGCCTGCGGCAACCGCTGCCCGGAGAGTGAACGCTGCGTGGCGGGCGAGTGCGGAGGGGATTGCGCAGGCGAACGCCCGAACACCTGTCCCGATCGTTGCGTCGACCTGCAAACGGATCCCCTCGCCTGCGGGGACTGCAACCAGCACTGCGAAGCCACCGAGGTCTGTAGCGACGGGCAGTGCGCCGTGGCATGTGAAGTCCCTGGAACGGGCGCTTGTTGGGGCGAATGTCTGGACCTTCAAAGAGACCCAAGGGCGTGTGGTCAGTGTGGCAAGCGCTGCCGAGTGGGATCCGTATGCTCTCAGGGGGAGTGCTCAGCGAGCTGCCGTGGCCCGGGCGAAGTCCAGTGCGGCGATCGCTGTGTGCTCATCGAGCAGGACGTGAAACATTGCGGCGAGTGCGACAACGCTTGCGAACCGGGCCAGCTCTGCAGCGACGGCAGCTGTACGAGTAGCGGGGACGGCGGCGCAGCGGGCGCCGGCAACGGAGGCATCGACCAGGGCGGCACGAACGCGGGCGGCACGGGTACGGAGTCCGCGGGCGCGGGCGCGGGCGGGGCGGGCGCGGACTCCGGCGGCGGTGGCGCTGGTGGTGAGTGCCACGACCCAAGAGCTTGGTCTGGCGAGGTGGACGACCCGAACGGGGTGCTATACGGCGCGGCGGAAC
>DATLIL010001044.1:0-4210 GCA_035539475.1 Polyangiaceae bacterium | reverse complement strand
TCGAGCAGCTGAGCACGCTCGCCCCGCTAGCGCAATGGCGCCCGCTTGCCCGAACGCCATTCAGAAGGTCTACAAGGGCTCAACGGGCGCCCGGGCGCTCGACGTCTGGTACGTGAGCGATGACGGTGACACGTGCTGTCGCTTCACCGCGCCTGTCTCGATCCGCGAGCAAACGTGGGACCATCACCTCTCGTGTCTCGCTGACGTCGCGCCCGGCCTGCGCCCTGGCTTTCAGTCGCTGAGTGTTGAGGACACTGTGGGACGCGACATTTCCTTCGACGTCGACCCGCAGCGCCCTACGCTCACCCGGGCGAACCGCGAAACACTCCGCGCCTACGCGACCGCCATGCGAGAACTCGGCGCTGGCCCCGCAACGATACGGGTCTGGCTCTTTCACCCCCTCCCCGAGAGCATGGAGCCAGGGGTGCAGCGGCTGATGACCGAGATCACGACCCTGCTGGCGTCGGCAGGGCTGCCCGGCGCTCAGCCCGCACCGCGATCGCTATGGCGTACCCGCGCGGGTGTACCGCGGCTGAGGATTGCGCTCTACGTCGACAGACGCGCCGTTGCGCGCGGCCCGTGCATTCCCGGAACGACGCTGGTGACGAGTGTGGCCCCGTCGACTGAGCTTACCGTCAAGGCGTGCCAGAACGAGCGCTGCAGCGAGGTTGGCTTCGCGATCCAGCGCACGACACCCGTTACCGCGATCGGTCGTCGGCTGGAGGGCACGCTTCAGGGCGGGTTGCTCCTCACGTTGGGGGGCTCGGTGCCAGACCCGGCGCCAGCCGAACCTATCGAGGCTCCGAGCGCGGACCACTATCGCTGGCCGCTGGAAGTCTTCGTGCCAGGAGCTCCGGCTGTCGGCGCTCGCTACCGGCTCGAGGTTCGTGCCGACGTGGGAGCACCCGTTGTGGCCGCGGAGCGAATCATCGAGTCGGTCGCTGGCGCGGACGGTGCAGATGAGTGCCGTCGACCGCGCATCGACTTCGCGCCGCTCTAGATCGCCAACTTGAATACAGCTCATTTGCTCGACCGAAGCCCACTTCGAGCGACAAATGAGCAGCAATGACTATTGACTGAATCAGGGCCTTCGTCGTAGCCACCGCGCCGAAAGAGAAGGTGGCCATGAAGTTTTCTGACGATTCGCGCTCGCGCGGCGCCGGTCTGTTGCGCACGCTGAGTATCACGCTCGCGGTTGCCCTTGCGTGCACGCCGGAGGCGACGCCAAAGGGCGGTCCGGCTGGCAGCAAAAGCGACGATGCAGACGTCACCGCCCCGCAAGCCTCCCCCCTGGCAGGTGAGTCCAACGGCCGCTGGGAGGGCATCGTGGTGGACACGCGAGACGAGCCCGCGGGCGACAATTGCCCGCACGGCGGCGTCGCGCTCATCAAGGGCAAGGACGAGAATCGCAACAACGTCCTCGATCCCGCGGAAGTCACCGCGATCGACTACGTCTGCAACGGCTCGGACGGCAGCGAGGGCGAGGACGGCGACGACGGCCAGACGAGCCTCATCCGGAGCCAGCCCGAGGCACCTGGCGACATCTGCCTCGCGGGCGGTGTCGCACTGTCATGGGGCACCGATGCCGACGCCGACGGGACGCTCGACGCTGGCGAGGTGCAGGGCACCGAGTACCTGTGCAACGGCCAGAACGGTCAGGATGGCCAGAACGGCCAAGACGGCCAGGACGGCCAGGACGGCCAGGACGGCCAGAACGCGCTGGTCGAGCTCGACGATGAATCGCCCGGAGAACACTGTACCGAAGGCGGCATTCTGGTGCGGGCCGGGCTCGATCTCGATGGCGACGGCGCTCTCGACGCCGGCGAGGTCACCCAGGCGACGTTCGTGTGCCATGGCAGCAACGGCCTGAGCGCGCTCGTCACGCAGACGCTGGAAGAGGCCGGCGAGCACTGCGAGTTCGGCGGTACCCGCATCGACAGCGGGGTCGACGAGGACGAGGACGGGATCCTCGATCCGGAAGAGATCGATCACACGTCCTACGTCTGTAACTGCGCACCGTGTTGCGATGGCGCAGGCGGAGCAGGCGGCACGGGCGGCTCCGGCGGCGGCGGCTCCGGTGGAGAGGGCGGAGATCTGGTTCTGGAGGGCGAAGTCGTCATTCAGCCGGCCGTCATCACGCTCGAGGTGATCGACGGCGTGATCCCGGCGCAGGCCCTGGTCGTGCTGGTCGACGGTGAGGACGTGACCGATCAGGTGAGCTGGTCGTTCGAAAAGCCCTCGCTGGGCTCGGTGCAAAACGACGCCTTCGTGCCGGGTGGAACGTTGGGTGGTGCTGGCGTGCTGCGCGCCGACGTCGGCGGACTGAGCGGACAGGCCAACGTGAGTGTCTACATTCGCGTGACCGACGCCAGCAACGTGACCCCCGCCAACAAGGCGCTGCTGGACAATCCGACGATGAGCTCGGATCCGGCGCTCAGCCTGGTCTATCCCAGTAGCGGCACGGTCTTTCCGCTGGGCATCCTCGCTCCGGAGATGATGTGGAACGGGACCAACACCAGTGACGTCTACAAGCTGGTGCTCGAGGAGACCTACTACCGGCACACGGTTTACTTCTCCGCTCCGGCTCCCAGTCGCTACACGTTGCCGGCGGCCGCCTGGAATGCCGTGACGCGCTCGGGCGCGGGCGCGCAGAGCGATCCGCTGAGCGTCCGCCTGGGACGGCTCACGGGTGGGACGGCGTATCTGCCAGTGAGCCAGACCTGGCACGTGGCTCAGCAGGAGCTGCCGGGCTCGATCCACTACACCGCCACCCCGGACACGTGCGGCACGCAGCAGAACGTGCGCATCAGCCTGGATGAGACGACTCCGGAGGTCCCCCTCAACATCACCACCTGCGTCGGGTGCCATACCGTCAGCCGCAATGGTCGTTCGATGATGACGGCGATTGAAACTGGCGCCCCGTTTGGGCAGGTCACCTTCGACCTGAGCCAGTCGCCGGCCGTGCCCGGCGCCATCAGCACCTCCAGTGGTTTCAGCGGCAGCTTCGGCGCTTTCGACGCCACCGGGGCGCGCCTGCTGCTCAGCAAGGACGACTTCTCGGGACGTCGCCAGCTGCGCGTGGTCGATACTGGCAGCGCAGCGATCCTGAATGCGGATGTGCTGAGCGGCGATTGTGGCGAGCCAGCCTGGTCGCCCGACGGCCGCAAGATCTCCGCGATCTGCGGGCTAGCGAACGGCGCCGCCGGTTGGGCCTTCGACTCGAACGAGGGTGAGCTGGTCACGGCGGACATCGCCGCCGACAGCTCGGTCTCGGGGTTCGAGGTGCGAGCGGTGCAGAGCGGCTTCCCGGGGCGCCCCGCTTACCCGAGCTTCTCTTCCGATTCGCAATGGATTGCTTACGGTCGACCGACGGTGGGCTCGCGCTCGAACGCTGACGGCACGTTGTGGATGGTTTCGGCGGAAGGCACCCAGACCTTCAAGCAACTGCTCACGGCCGGCAGCGACAACAAGAGCTTCTATCCGAACTTTGCGCCAGTGCGTGCGGGTGGCTACTACTGGATCGTCTTCGCTTCGCGGCGCGACTACGGCAATCGCCTGGTGGCGACCAACCGCCAGCAGCTCTGGGTGGCGGCGATCAGCGATCCGCCCGTGGATTCGGATCCCTCGCATCCGGCGTTCTACGTGCAGGGGCAGTCGAGCTGCATGAAATCTCTCCATCCGACCTTCACGCGCGACGCCTGCCTCGACCTCGGAGCCAGCTGCGACAAGGGCATCGACTGCTGCAGCAACACCTGCAGCGGAGGCGTCTGCAGCAATGCCGAGGCCTGCTCCGCGGATCTCAACGGCTGCGAAGAGAGCGCCGACTGCTGCAACGCGTCGGCCACTTGCCGCGACGGCTTCTGTCAGCCTGCCTTCGCGCCCTGACGAGTCGACGATGAGACGGACGAGGCCGTACCCCGCGGCCTCGTCCGGCGATAAGGAACATGAGGATGACCGGGATGCGGCGTGTTTCCCAACCAAACCCGCGCTACGACGGGCAGTCCATGCATCCCGTTCTGCTCGACACTGGTTGGTGGTTGCGCTCTTCGGCCGAAACGGGCGACGGCGAGCGGCGAGAGGAGCACCAGTACGAGTACGTCAAGCACCTGGGTCTCAACACCATCCGCTTCGAGGGCATGCTGCAAGATCGCGCGTTCCTCGAGCGTTGCGACGAGGACGGCCTCCTGGTCATCGCTGGGTTCTGCTGCTG
>DATLIL010001043.1:0-3570 GCA_035539475.1 Polyangiaceae bacterium | reverse complement strand
ATTGGGCTCGCCGCCACCGCCGGTGGTGGGCTCGCCGCCGCCGCCGGTGGTGCCGCCCTTGCCGGTGGTGCCGCTAGAGCCCGAGGAGCCGCCCTTGGCCGTAGTTCCGGCCGAGCTACCGCCCTTGCCGGCTGCGGGCTCGTCGGCCCCCTCGTCGCCGTCGTCGCCGCAAGCGGTGCTCAACGCCACCGCGCTGCCAAAGATGAGGGCCATGCCCAGTGTGATGTTTTTCATCGGTTCTCCTAATCAGTGCGGCGCCGTCGAGCGACACCCGTTTTTCCACCCCTCTTCGTACCCGCTCACAACACCCGACAGGCAGAACCGCGCACGCGCTCGTCCGCTGTCTCGGCAATAATCCAGCGCAAGCGCGATCCAGCGCTATTTATTGGTCGAGCACGCGCTGGGCCTCGTCGCGTGCGTGGCCCTTGGGATAGCGCGCCAGGTAGCGCTTGGCCTCGGCCCGCGCGTCTTGCCGGCGCCCCAGGCGTTCCAGCGCCTGCAGGCGATTGATACTCGCGCCTTCGCCGTGAAGCGAGCCGGGGAACCGTTTCAAGAGCTCGCCGAAGAGCCGCGCTGCGGCCGCGCTGTCGCCGCGATTGCGGGCATCGAGCGCGGACTGGAACAGCTGGTTCTCCTCACTCAGCGTGCCCTGCTGCCCGTTGGCCGATGGTGCCGTGCGCTGCGGCGCTTCGGCCGTCACTACTGGCACCGGGCTCGCCTGCTCGACGCGCGAGCTCCAGCGCTGACCGGCAGTGAGCTCCGCTTGTCGCTTCTCGCCCTGCAGCACCCAGACCGTGCCGTGAGTCACCTCGACGCTCGTCTCCGCCGCAGCGCCCTCGCCCTGCACCAGGACGCTGAACGCCGTGCCCCTCACGAAGATCTCGGCGTGCGGAGTTTCGACCACGACCTGCCGTTCCTTGGCCCGCGTCACTTCCACGTCGACGCGGCCCTGAGCCAGGCGCAGGCGCTCTCCGGTGCGGCCCGCACCGACGAGCTCCACGCGCGTGGCGCGTCCAAGCTGCCAGCGGCTGTGATCTGTGCTGAGCAGGGCTCGACCGTCGGCCAGCGTCTCCAGCTTTTCGCCGGCGCCGAGACTGCCGCTGCGCTGCTGTTCGAGCAGCGTGGTCTTGCCAGCGCGCTGCAGCACGACGCCGCCCTGGCTATCGCTGATCGCCAGCTCGGCGGACTGGCTGACTGCGGCCGAGCGCTCGCCCATGTCGACGCCGACCTTCCACGACGCGACGCCGATGCCGATCAAGAGCGCTGCGGCCGCGGCCAGAGCGCCTCCGACGAAGGTCCGACGCCGTGATGCCTTGCGAGCCGCTTCGGCCGCCAGGGCACGACGCACGACCTCGATGCCGCGCTCGCGCTCAAGCTCGCTGCGGGACTCGACCGGAACGGCGCTGGAGCGCAGGGCTCGCAAGAGCTCCTCGGGGCGCGTCTCGTCGCTCACGGGCGCCTCCTTCCGCGCAGGTTGCCCTCGCGCTCGAGCTTCGCGTAGAGCTCGCGGCGGCCGCGGACCAGCCGCGACTGAGCAGCGGCGACGGACACGTCGAGCATCAACGCTATCTCGGCGAGCTCGTGACCGAGCACGTCGTGCAAGAAGAGCGTCTGCGCCTGGTCCGGTTTGAGCTCGGACAACGCCTGGCGCAGCCGCTCGAGCTCGGCGCGCGCGACGCTTTGCCGCTCGGTGTCTCCGCTGCTCACGGGCAGGTCGATGGTACCGGGCAGGGTTCGATCGATCACGCGGCGCTCGCGCTGGCGAGCGCGCAGCGCGTTGAAGCCGACATGGCTGGCGATGGTCGACGCCCAGGTGCGCAGGTTGCAGGCGCGGGCATAAGACCGCCGGCACAGCGTGCGCACGATGTGCTCGAAGGTCGTCTGGATCAGATCGGCGTGGTCGGGCTCACGGCGCCCGAACACGCGGAACAGGGTGTGATCCACCACCTCGACGAGCCGATCGTAAAACTCCGCCGCAACGCGTTGATCGCCGCGTTGGACGGCCTCGATGAGCTCCTCGTCCGAGAGCGACGCCTTCGAGGAGACGCCCCCGGCTTCGAGTAAACGGAGGTTGGTGCGCTGGGTGACCATGGCCCGAATGAGCACGTGTCCCATTGATCGTACCCGCTCCTCGGGGGTGACAGGCAAGGCCTACAAACGAGCGCAGCGACAGCACTTTTGGCCGGCGCTCGGTGCTAGACTCGGGACGCATGAAACGGCGGCGACGCGGGCGTCTGTTCGCGCTGGGCCTGGCTGCGCTGGCCGGGGCGAGCTGCGGCGACGCCACGTTCGATCTGCTGCCAGCAGAAGTTCGCGCCGACGCGGGTGCCGGCTCCGCCACGGGCGGGGGTGGCGGCAGCGGCGGAAGCGCTGGAACCAACGCCGGGGGTGACGGTGTCGCCGGCGCCCTTCAGCCCGACGGCCAGGGCGGCGCCGAGCCTCCGTTCGGTGCTGGCGGAGCGCTGTGTTTTGGCCCGGACTGCGAGCAAGGTTGCGCGCCCTGGGACACGTTCTGCGTTCACTGCGAAAGCGAGCTGGACTGCGAAGGACCGACGCCCTTTTGTGAACCCAACTTCGAGCACTGCGTGGAGTGCAGGGACGATTTCGACTGTGAGCTCGGCTCTGCCTGCGATCCGCTGTCTGGTTCATGCGCCCCGAGCTGCACACACGCCGGCAACTGCGGTGACGCTCGGCCGCTCTGCGATCAGGCTCGCGGCATTTGCGTCGAGTGCATCGAGGACGCGCATTGCCGGACGGACATCTCGAACCCCTTCTGTGTGATCGGAAAGTGCGTCGAGTGTTTTGCTTCACCGCATTGCCCGGAAGAGCTCCCCTACTGCGACGGCTTCACCTGCCACGCATGCTCGGACGACTGGCAGTGCGGGCCCGACGAGCGCTGCGACGGTGGCGCCTGTGTCCACGATTTCTAGCGCCAGGCCCGAATGCAGAGGCCGACGCCGAAGCGGTAGCCGAAGCGCGAGGTCTCGCCTGCGTCCTGTCCCTCCACCGTGACCTCGGTCTGGCCGCCGCGGAGCGAGAGCTCGCCGAAGGCGGTCGTCCCGACCATCTCCGACCAGTAGAGCGAGACCTCCGGACGCAATCGCAGCACGCCCACCCAGCGAGAACTCGAGGAATTGCCGACGAAGGCTTGATTGGCCTGCGCCGAGAAGCGCTCCGCGCCAAACTCGAGCCCCAGGTCGAAGGCGACGACACGTTGATCGACCAGCGCTACGCCCAGACCGAGACCCGCGTCGAGAAAGCTCGTGCCGAGAGCTGAGCTCGGCCGCGAGCTCGTGCCGTAGCCAATCGAGGCAATGGCAACGAGAGGACTGGCACCAGGCCGGATCCCCACCCTGCCCCAGGCGCCGTTGCGCTCGAGCTCCGCGTCGAGGCCGTCACCTGCGAACCAACCGAGGCCGAGCCACGCCATGCGCTCCGCCGCTGGCCTCGGCGGCGCTGGTGCCGGCGCTGGCGGCGGCTCCGGCGGCGGCTCCGGCGGGGGCTGTGCAGCGGGAGCTGGAGCCGCGGCAGGCTCGGAGCCCTCGGCCCCGGCAGCCGCGCTCGCCAGGG
>DATLIL010001042.1:0-2602 GCA_035539475.1 Polyangiaceae bacterium | reverse complement strand
TCAGCGCCGGCAGGCGCACGATGGCGCCCCAGGCCGAGCGCCCCTGGGCGACCTCGGCCATGCCGTAAAAGGCAGCAAGAGAGCCGGTCGTCCCGATGCAAAGCGGAAGATCGATCAGGAGCAGCATGCGCACGTCGGTGGCGGGCAGCAGGATCAGCGCCGGCAAGAGCAACAGCGTGAGCAACACCATCATCGGGTAGGCGACGTGCGGCAAGAAGTGGAAGGTGGCCTCGATGCGCTGGTGCAGAGTGAGCGGCGCCGACCACACGCGGCCGAGCAGCTTGCGCGCCGTCTGCACGGTGCCCTTGGCCCAGCGGTACTGCTGCGCGCGGAACGCCGACATGTCTTCGGGCAGCTCCGCCGGGGTCACCACGTCGCCGCGGTAGACGAAGCGATAGCCCACGAGCTGTGCGCGGTACGACAGGTCCAGGTCCTCGGTCAGCGTGTCGTGCTGCCAGCCGCCGGCGCTCTTGATCGCCGCGCGACGCCAGATGCCGCCGGTGCCGGAGAAGTTGAACATGCAGCCGCTGGCGAAGCGCGCCCGGTTCTCGACCAGGTGATGACCGTCGAGCATCAGCGACTGGATGCTGGTGAGCAGGCTGTGGCTGCGGTTCATGTGGCCCCAGCGCGTCTGCACCATGCCGATGCGTGGATCACTGAAGTGGCCCACCACGTCCTTCAGGAACGACGGCTGCGGGATGAAGTCGGCGTCGAACACGGCGACGAGCTCGCCGCTGGCCAGGTTGAGGCCGTAGTCGAGCGCGCCAGCCTTGTAACCCACGCGGTTGGGACGGCGCACGTACACGGCATTGATGCCGGCCTCACGCAGCTTGTTGACGGCGGCGCGAGCGATGGCGACCGTCTCGTCGTTCGAGTCGTCGAGCACCTGAATCTCGAGCTTGTCCGCCGGGTAGTCGAGCGTGCCCGCGGCCTCGATCAAGCGGCGCGCCACTGTAGCCTCGTTGTAGAGCGGCAACTGCACCGTGACCTTGGGCAGGTCGGCCGGGAGCTCGCGAGAATTCACTCGTTCGAGGCGCCGCCTGTACCAGACGCACTGAATCGAAAGCAGCGCGCGATGCACGCCGTACGAACAAAGGACCACCAAGACCAGGGCGTAGAGCACCAAAAGGGCCGTGAGCATTTGCTTCGAAAATGGCGTTAACATCCGCAGTCCATGCGATTGTCATCGAATTGTAATTCCTTGCACCTAGATGTAGGTGGCTGTCGCCCTTCGCAAGCAAGGCACTGAAAACGCAGAGCTTTTGTGCCGAAAGGGTCGATTCGTCACAGGCCCACCGGCCTGCGCCGTTCAGCCGCCGATCAGCCAGTCGGCGCCGACACCGAGCAGGAAAAGCTGGTGGCCACTCTGCTCATCCCCCTGGATGTCGCGGTCGACCGTGGTCGAGAGTGCGGGCGTCGCCTCGCACGAGACCTTCGCCGAGACGTGATTGAACGAGGAGAAGTTGGCGACCATGAACGGCGTGAGCTGGAAGTACTTGCTCAGCGGGATCACCGCGCCGCCACCAATGCGAAGGCTCGGTCCGCCCCGCCAGGTCGTGTCGTCCACGCAGCCCGCGTTCTCGCTCTTCAGCTCGAACGACTGCACGAAGCCGATGCCGATCTCGCCGAAGCCCCCGAGGTGATGAGGCGCCGTGCCGACGTGCGCGCCGATCCCTCCCTCCACGCCAGAGACCTGGGCGTCGTCGGCCGTCTCGGATCCTGGGCGCATGCTGAACAGATCCAGGTAGAGCTTCCCGGCAAAGTAACGCATGAAGCGCAGCCCGCCGTGCAGCTCGGCGCCGCCTCCTGCTTCCATCAGGTCGCTCATCGCGACGTCGCGGCTCATCATGGCGGGGCCGAAGGCGACGGTCCCGGCGTTGCCCGCGGGGATGGCTCCGAGCAGGCGCAGCCCGACGAAGAAGCCGAGCTTTTTCTCATCGCCTGCATCGGCTTCGGTTGCTTTCTGCTCGGTGTTTCCTGTGGTTTCAGGCGCGCCAGCGCCGGGCTTGAGCGTGATGGTGAGCGTCTTGTGCTCGCCACCGGCCACCGTCGCCGTCTGCTCGCTACGCGCATAGCCGTCAGCGGTCGCCACGATCACGTGCTCACCGGGGTTGAGCGGGCGATCGACGCCGACGACGGCGGACGATACTTTCTCGCCGTCGATGCTGAGCTCGAGGTTCTTGGCGTCCGCTGGCGTCACGTCGACGCGCAAGGTCGGCACCGTCGCCTCGATCTCCGGTAGCTCCTTCTTGGCGTCGTCCACCGCCTGGCGGAACACGTCGGGTGCGTCGGGCTCGAGCTTGACGCGAATGAGCCTGCGGTAGGTCTCGGCGGCGTCGACCGGCTTGTCGAGCTTGGCCTGGGTGCGCGCGATGTAAAGCAAGTGCACGGGCGCGTCGTAGAGCTTCTCGGCGCGCTCGAGCTTGTCGAGCGCCTCGGCGTATTTGCCCGCTTGGTAGAACTCGACGCCTTCGGCGGCGAGCTTTCGCGCCGTGGCCTTGTCCGCGGCCGTCTGTGCCGGAGCGGGCGCCGCCGCCAGCAGCAGGGCGACGATCAGCAGCGAGGGACGAGCAAGGCGCACACGCATTCCTTGATTCGAGCG
>DATLIL010001041.1:0-1957 GCA_035539475.1 Polyangiaceae bacterium | reverse complement strand
TTGTCTTTCCAGTTTTCGGAGGTCTAGAGCCCGACGTCGTGGACCTGGAACTCCGCCCCCGCCTGCTTGAGGGCCAGCCAGGGCCGCATGCTCCAGGACGAGTAATTCAGATTGGCGCAAACCAGACGCAACATCGAAGCTCCGATAGCATGTCCCGGCCCACACGGGCAGAACCAGACATGACGACGCGCCCTCCACTTCCGACGGAAGCGTACCTGACGCAGGCCACGCACTGGCCACGCGCCGGCCGCCACATCCTGGCGCAGTTCGATGACGAGTCCGTCGTCGTTTATCAGGCGTATCGTCCGGCGATCGGGCAGTGGGCGATCGCGCACGGGAGTTTCGGAGGACCCGCGTTCAGCTTCTCGCGCATGAGCTGGATCAAGCCGAACTTCTTGTGGATGATGTTCCGCTCGGGTTGGGGCACCAAGGACGGGCAGGAGATCACGCTGGCGCTGCGCATTCGACGGACGTTCTTCGACCGCTTGCTGCAGGCGGCGGTGCCATCCACACACTGGCCCGAGCTCCACGCCACTGCAGAAGAGTGGCGCGCGGCGGTCAGCTCCTCGAACGTCAGGCTGCAGTGGGATCCCGATCACGACCCGGCGGGCAACAAGCTCGAGCGACGCGCGCTGCAGCTCGGCCTGCGCGGCGACGCGCTCCGGGAGTTCGCCAGCACGGAGCTCCTGGAGGTGATCGACATGAGCGCCTTCGTCGCCGAGCAACGCGCGAATGCGACGCGCGCGCGCCGTTCCACGCTGCAAACGCCACGCGAAGGCGTGTACGATCCGGGCGCGGCTCTGGCTCGCAAGCTGGGGTTGGCAGCGACCACGGGGTGACCATGCACTTCCTCTTCCCCAACGACACGTTCAGTCCACGAGCTCCGGACGATGCCTTTCGCGCACAGGCGGACGCCCTGGCGGCGCGCGGCCACGGCGTCTCGCTGATTTCGCTCGAGGAGCTCCAGGCGGGTCGTGCACGGGTACGAGGGGCGCTCCAGGCTGGTACTCCCGTCGCCTACCGCGGCTGGATGCTCAATGAAGCCGAATACGGCCGCCTCGTCGAAGCGGTGCGCGAGCTCGGCGCCGAACCGCTCACGCCGCTCGACACGTACCTCGGCTGTCATCATTTGCCTCGCTGGTATCCCTTGCTCCACGATCTGACGGCGGAGACGAGGGTGTACCCCGCGAACGCTGATCTCGAGACCGAGCTTCGCTCACTCGGCTGGGGCACGGTCTTCTTGAAAGACTACGTGAAGTCGCTCAAGACCTCGGTCGGCTCGGTCGTGTCGCGTCCAGAACAGGTCCGCGAGGTTCTGAGCGAGATGGAGAAGTATCGCGGCGAGATCGAGGGCGGCGTCTGCGTGCGACGCTTCGAGGCGTTCCGCGAGGGCTCCGAGGTGCGCTACTTCGTCTTGAACGGCAAGGCGCACGCCGCTGCCGGAGCAGCGCCTGCCATCGTCGAGGAATGTACCCGCCGCATCTCGAGCCCCTTCTTCTCGGTGGACATCGCCATCCGCGAGGACGGCGTCGAGCGCGTGGTCGAGATCGGCGACGGTCAGGTGTCCGATCTCGTCGGCTGGTCGCTGGACGCGTTCAGCGACCTGTGGCCGCCTGAACCGGCGTGAATCACGGGCGCAAACTTCGCGCTCCATGGCACGCCCGCCGGCCAATGCTTCCGGACGAGCGAATTGCGCCATGAAATGAACCGATCTGGGCAGCCCCGAATCGCCGCCGTTGAGCACGATGTAGGTGGAAGAGGGATTCGTGCCGACCAAGTTCATTTCGATCACTGCTTCAGTCTCGGGCCTCCTACTGCTCGCTCTCGGTAACGCCTGCTCGTCTCAGGGCAGCGGCGGCGGACCCGGCGCCAACGGCTCCGGGGCATCTACCGGCTCCGGAGCTTCGACGGGCTCGGGCGCTACGACCGCCAGCGGCGGCGCTGTGGCCAGCGGCGG
>DATLIL010001040.1:0-3596 GCA_035539475.1 Polyangiaceae bacterium | reverse complement strand
TGACCTGTACTCCACCACTGGCGTGCAGCAGGTGCTCGCCGAGCTCGGTTTCAGTCCTGGTGTCGTCGACGGCATCGACGGCCCGAACACCCAGGCCGCGGTGTGCGCTTTCCAGGCAGCGCGTGGCCTCGTCGTCGACGGGATCGTGGGGCGCCTCACCCGGGCCGCGCTGGCCAAGGCGTGGGCCGAACGCGGCGACACTGCGCAGAACTGAGGAACCATGAATCGTCATCGGCTCGACGTGGTCGTCGCACTCGTTGTCCTGCTGCTCACCTCTCTGGTCTGGCCCGGGTTGGCTCATGCCCACACCGACGCCGACGCCGCGCCCGGCATGCCGAAAATCTTCGGCGTGGCGCCCGACGTGGTGGTGCGTGGCTCGCCGGTCGTGGTCAGCGGTGAGGGATTCCCGCGGGAAAACGAGGCAATCCTGCTCGAGCTCGGCGGTGTCTTCGTCGGCCATCCTTCTCACATCGCCGAAGATGGCAAGTCGTTCACCTTCGTCGTGCCGCGCTCGATCGTGCAAGACGGCCAGACGACACGCGTTCCGCTTGGACAGCAGCTGCTCCGTGCCACCATCGAGTACGCCCCCGAAGGCATGACGGCGACGCCGTTCGCCGCTGGCCGGCTGCGGGTCGTGGGCGAGAACCAGGCCGCGCTACGCCTGCTCAAGGCCGAGCCCGCGTTCATGCTACCGGACGCCAAACGGATGGTGCTGAGCGCCGAGGGGCTTGGCGGAGCTGTCGATGACTACGTGCTCCTGCGCGACGGTCGAGAGATGCCACTCTGCGCCGCGGCTCCTTGCGCCGGGGGTCTACTGGCCCGCCTCGTTTCTGCTCACCAGCTCGAAGTCGAAGGACCGTTCGATGATTCCTGGCACGGGAAGCGCCAGCTGGCCCTGCGCGCGGGTGACACCGAGTCCGGCCCGCTCGAGGTCGGCTTTTCCGCGTACACATCGTCCGAGGTCCGTCAGTACGCGATCGCTGCCAGCGCAGCGTTCCTGGTGTTCATGCTCTTCGTCTTTTTCGCCGGCAGCAGGCCGCACCGGATCGGCGACGTCACTTATCGGCTGCGTGGCTTCCTGCTCGATACCGAGACCGATACCTACAGCCTGTCGAAGCTGCAGTTCTACCTCTGGACGGTGGCTGCGCTGTTCGCCTATTGCTATCTCTCCCTGTCACGGACGCTCGCTCAGGGGCAGCTCGAGATCGCGGACATCCCCAAGAACCTGCCGGGCATCATCGCGATCAGCGCGGGAACGGCGGCCGTGAGCGTCGGCATCACCGCGGCTCGCGGTCCCAAGGCTGCCGGTCCGATGTACCCGAGCCTCGGCGACATGATCTGCACCGGTGGCGTGGTCTCACCCGAGCGCTTTCAGTTCCTGCTCTGGACGCTGGTCGGCATCGCGGCGTTCCTCTTCAGCGTCGTCCAGGCTGACGCGGCCAGCCTGACGGAGCTGCCCGCGCTACCGGATGGACTGCTGATGCTGTCGGGCGTGAGCGCCGCCGGATATCTCGCCGGCAAGATCGTGCGCGCTCCTGGTCCGATCATCGACGAAGTCATCCCGTCCGAGGGCAGCCTCATGTTGACGGTACTCGGGCGAAACCTTTCGCTCGACGCCACGTTCGAGATCGACGGCAAGGTCATCACCGACATGCTCGACCTCGAGCAGCACGCGGACCATCGTCCAGAGCTGGTGGAGCGCGAAAGTCGCCAGGACTCGTCCGACCTGGCCAAGTCGCTCAGGCTCCACCTCGACTTGACGAAGATCGACGAGGCGTGGCTCGAGGAACAGCCCAGAAAGGCAGCCCTCGAGCTGAAGTTCACGATCATCAACCGGGATGGTCAGCGGGCTGAGTGTCCCTTCAAGATTGATGAAGAGCTGAGGGCGAAGCTCGTTGCCCCGACCAAACCTCGGGGCCCGTCGAGCGAGTCACCGCGCACGTCGCCAGCGGAATAGCGACGCCAGAGCCATAGCCGCCTGACCTCGTCGCGCTCGGCAGCGAACCGATAACCCTCACGGAAGAGGCATCGGAGCTGGACTCCTGTAAGGGGGTCCGTGATGACCGCCTGGTGCGGGTTCGTCGCGGAGCCGCCGTCGTGCGCTATGCCAAACTTGCGCGACGCCCGGTGGCGCACGAGGAGCGAGGTTGAATTCCGCATCAAAGAAATCTGGACCTGGAATAACCCCTCGCTGTTTTTCGCGAGAGTTCTCTGCCGAATCCGAGTTGTAATCGCTGCGGAAGCGGCACCATTGATGCGTATTCTCGCGTTGAGACGTTGCTGGAGCCTCGATGTTTTCAGCGGAGCTGCAGCGCAGGTGTTCTCGCTTCGTTCGTGACCGTGCCTGACGTGTGACAGGGCGCGGCGATCCGCACTTCACGTGCTGCCTCGTCGGGTTGACGCGCGCGAAACGATGCCCGTAGTAGCGCGTCCAAACGATGCTCCCCAAGCCTTCGGTCGACGCGAACGCCGCCCGTGATCTCGACTCGGAACCCGTCTTCGAATCGTACGTGACGGAGCTCCGTCCGCGGTCAGCGCGCAACGAAGAGCAACTACCCGCGGCTCACCGCCTGGTCCGCGCCCTGGTCGACGCCGGTGTCGACACGTTCTTCGGTATCCCCGGCGGACCGGTCTCGCCGGTGTTCGACGCGATCCTGCAAGTAGCTGGCGCACGCCTGATCGAATCGCGCCACGAGACGGCCGCAGCGTTCGCCGCCGCCGACTACTACCGTGCGTCGGGGCGAACCCCGGCGGTGGTCGTCACTGCGGGGCCCGGAGCGACCAACGTCGTCACCGGCGTGGTGTCCGCTCACCTCGAGCGCGTGCCGATGCTGCTCATCTGCGGTGACGTGGCCTGGGCCGCCGACGGCGCGCGCCTGCTGCAAGACAGTGGCCCCGAGGGGATCGCGGTCGAGAAGCTCCTCGCCAACGTCACTCGCGCGACTATCCGAGTCGGGCAGGCCAAGACGGTGACGGCTCAGGGGCTGGCCGCGCTGTCCGCCGCTCGTGATCCGGCGAACCCGGGGCCGGCGCTGCTGGTACTTCCGATCCAGTACGGGCGCGCCGCAGCCAGCCCCACGAACGTCGTGGTCGCCGGCACCGACTTCCGCGCCCGGCCGCCGGAGCGCCTGATCGAACAGACGGCAGAGCAGCTGCTCTCCGCCGAGCGCCCGCTGATCGTGATCGGTGCCGGCTGCCGGCCTCACGCGGCGGCGATCCGCAAGCTCGTCGACACGCTCAATGTTCCGTTCGTGACCACGCCCCAGGCCAAGGGACTGGTCAGTGAGCTTCACCCTCGCTCGCTGCGCCACGGCGGCCTCGGCGCGTCGATGTGGGCTCGCTCTTACACGGCGCGCGGTGTGGACGTGGCGCTGGCGCTGGGTACGGATCTGGACGACTGCGCCGTCGGTCCGACCTCGTACGTCGCTCCCGGCGGCAAGCTGATCCACGTCGACCTCGACGCCTCCGTGTTCGGTCGCAACTTGCCGACGGAGCTCGGGGTCGGGGCCGACGTAGGGGCCTTCGCCGAGCAGCTGCGCGCCCTGGTCACGGCCGGCGGCCTGCGCCACCCGAGCGCCAGCGCGATGGTGCGTGAG
>DATLIL010001039.1:0-5344 GCA_035539475.1 Polyangiaceae bacterium | reverse complement strand
ACCCTCATAGATGAGAAAGGCCGTCGCCTCGGGCAGCGCGAGCTCGTGAGCAACGCTGCGCGCTGCGACGATCTCGACACCTCGCTGGCGCTGGTCACCGCTTTGCTCGTGGACGCTCCGCCGGAACCGCCCCCGGAACCGAGCGAACCCGAGCCCATCACCCCCAAGGCGACGCGGCTGCTGGAGCCGCTACCGCCGCCTGCTCCGCCTCCCCCGCCCCCGGAGCCGTGGCGCTTCATGGTGGGACTGAACGCGCTCGGTTCGTTTGGACACGCTCCAGGCATAACGCCCGGCGCGCGCGTCGACTTCGACGTGAAGCCCCCGCACTTCATCTGGCTGAAGCTCGAGGCGCGGCTGGATCTTCCCCAGCGCGTGGAAGACGACGCGACGGGCGCAGCCGGCGAGCTGCGGTATGCCAGCGCGGCGCTGGCGGCCTGCCCCTGGGTCGGCGAGCGGAACATTGCTCTGTGGCTGTGCCTGGGTCAGGAGCTCGGCTGGACCCAGGCCCGCGGGCTGGAACTCGATTTCAACCGGGAACAGAGCCGGATCGGGCTCTCTTTGTTCGGCCGGGTGGGGCTCAGCCTGCACGCCGTGGGGCCGCTGTGGTTTCGTGTGGGCTTGACGGGGGGCGTGCCCCTGGTGCGGGATCGGTACATCTTTTCGGGGTCAGACCAAGAGACGCATGAGCTCTTCCGCACACAACCCGTCGTCGCGACAGGGGAGCTGGGATTCGCCGCAGCCCTCCCCTGATAATCGTGCCGTGGCAGCTCCACTTACAGAGCAGGTACCCACTACCCCGAGCGATTGCAGCGACGTGGTTAGCGGACGCCGTCCAGTCCTCAGCCTGCGACAGATCTTCGATGAGCATGCACGTTACGTCTGGCGAACTCTTCGACACCTCGGCGTCGCCGAGGCGGATCTGGAAGACGTGTGTCAGGAGGTCTTCGTCACCGTCCATCGCAAGCTGCCGGAGTTCGAAGGTCGCTCCAAGCTCCGTACCTGGCTCTACGGCATCTGCCTGCGCGTGGCGTCCGACTACCGCCGTCGTGCGTACGTTCGCCGTGAGCGCGCCGTTGCGGATCCGCTACATGGCGTCTCGGAGCCGCGCGGCAATCAGCCCGACGTGCGCGCCGAGTTGCGAGGCACACTCATCCAGCTCCTGGATGCACTCGACGAAGACAAGCGCGCTGTGCTCGTGCTCTACGAGATCGAGGGCCTCAGCATGAAAGAGGTCGCCGAGGTCGTCGACTGCCCGCTGCAGACCGCCTACTCGCGGCTGCACGCGGCGCGCCGCCGCATCGCCGAGGTGATGGCGCAAGAAGACTCGGCGCAGCCTGGCGATGATTCGGAGGGTTCGTCCGAATGAGCTACGACAGCGATCCTCCGCGTCTGGCCGAGGGCGGTCCCGGGACGGACGGGCTGCAGAGCATGTTCGAGCGCGCTCAACGCGACGTGCCCAGCGACAAGACCCTCGACCGCATGCTGACGCGCCTGGGGCCCATCGCGGGCGCCGGCGCGGCGCTGGCGGGAGACGCGGTGCTGGCCGGAGCGAAGACGGCGGCGACTCAGGCGGCAACGACCTCCACGCTCACGGCCACGCTCACCAAGCTCGTGGCCGTGGTCGGGGGCGCAGGGCTCATCGCCGGCGGCGCGGCCATCTTCGCCTCCCAGAGTGACGACGGCGCCAAGGCGCCTGCGCCAGTAGTGGCCCCACCCAAGGCGAAGGCCGAGGTTGCCGCACCGCCTGCTGCTGCTCCGCCCCTGCCCGGGCCGGTCGCTTCGCCCGAAGAGGCCGCACCGTCCGCGGTGCCGCCCAGCAAGGCCGGACGCGCCGACAGCAAGGCCGAGACGGACACGGTCAAGGCCGAAGCTGCGCTGCTCGAGCGAGCTCGCTCGCTGGCCACCAACAACCCGAGTCAGGCGCTCGCCGTCACGCGTGAACACGCGCGACGCTTTCCGAACGGCCTGCTGGCGCAGGAGCGCGAGGTCATCGCCATCGAAGCGCTGCGCAAGCTCGGCAAGCAAGACGAAGCCAGCCAGCGCGCGACCAAGTTCCAGAAGGCCTATCCTGGCTCCGCTCACCAGCGTTCGGTGAGCAGCGGCGCTGCGGAGAAGTAACGTTGCGGCCGAGAGGCGGGACCACGGCGCAGCTCCGGCGCGTGGCGGTGCTCTTCGCCGCGAGCTTCAGCGTCGCCACCGCATGCGTTGAAGACGTCGATCTCGGCCAATTTCACCAGGAATCGGGCGTGACCACGGGCGGCAGCGCCGGCACGACCAGCGTCGACCTGGGCGGCGCGATGAGCGAGGCCGGGCAGGCCGGCGCGGTCAGCGAAAGCTGCACGCAGAAGCTCTGCGCAGACAAGCTCTACGCGTGCGGCGACTGCTCCGACAACGACGGGGACGGCAACGTCGACGAGGCGGACAGCCAGTGCCTGGGACCTTGCGACAACACCGAAGACTCGTTCTTCGGCAGCATCTCCGGTGCGAACAACGCGCCCTGCCGTCAAGACTGCTACTTCGATAGCGACACCGGCGCAGGCAACGACGACTGTTACTGGAACCAGAAGTGCGATCCCCTGTCACTGCCGGAGGACTACCCGCCGAGCGGTGATGCGCAGTGCTCGTACGACGAGATGGCCTCCACCCCGGGCTCGGGCGCGACCTGCACCGGGCTGCGGGAGCAGCAGTCGACGATGTGCACCGACATGTGCATGCCGTACACCCCGAACGGCTGCGATTGCTTCGGCTGCTGCGAGCTGCCCGCGGGCAGCGGTGCGTTCGTCTGGATCGGCTCGACCAACAACGGTGCCGGCTCCTGCAGCGAAGAGACGCTGGGCGAGGCGAGCGCTTGCCGGCCCTGCACCCCGGTGCCCTCCTGCTTCAACGAATGCGGGGAGTGCGAGGTCTGCGCCGGCCGTCCCGACCCCGATCCCACTTGCGCCGGCCCGGACGACAACGGCTGTGGCGACGGCTACCAAGCGTGCGGGCGGCCTGGTCAGGGCCCATGCGAGCCCGGTATGTACTGCATCACTGGCTGCTGCATCACGGTCCCCAAATAGGCTGCTCCGGGCGCACACGGTGGGACCGGGTGGCATCCCCCGCTGCACTTCAATAAAGCTCGCGTTCCCCAGCGAGCACTGAAGCGCGCGGCCAAGCAAAGGCCGAAACAAAAGGCCGCCCGGCCTCTCCTGCGGTGCTCGGGCGCCGGCCGCCGAGCTAGGTGAAGCCGCATCCAAACTCGGCTATGGTTGCAGCGTCATGGAAGCACGTCCCGGGTCCTCGGCTGCCCTGTTCGAGAAGCTGGGTCAGTTTCGCAAGAACTGGATCAAAGGCGGCTGGAGCTGGGACAGCCGGTTCTCCTGCGTCGCGTCGTCGTTCAACGTCGAGATGGAGAGCGAGGCGCGTGCGGTGGTGCTCGCCTACCTGCAATACGAGTGGAACTCGAAGAGCATCGCGGGGGCACCGCAGTCGGCTCGAGACGTCGCGGAGAGCACGGGTGGCGTGCGCACCGACCAGCGGCTGTACACCATGGATCAGACCGGGCGCCTGGCGGCCTTCGGCCTGTGGTGGCCCTGGGGCGACGAGATCACGATCTCGCTGAGAATCGGCCTGGGCGGCTACGTCGGTGAGCTCGACCTGGTCCGGCTGCGCGAGACCTTCGACGCCCTCGAATAGCTGCCAGGCCGTCGCGAAATAGCGGCCCGCACTGGCCCGCGGACGCGCGATGCGTCAAAGTCGCGGCGCCATGCTTCCGACCACCGACGACCTTCGCATCAAGAGCCTTCGGCCGCTGCTGCCGCCCGCCATTCTGATGGAGGAGCTGCCGATGAGCGACGAGCACGAGCGGGTCGTGGCCGTGGCCCGCAGCGCCGTGGGCGAGATCATCGAGGGCAAGAACGACCGCCTCGTCGTCGTCGTCGGTCCCTGCTCGATTCACGATACGAGCGCGGCGCTCGACTACGCGGCGCGGCTCAAGGATCAGGCCGATCAATACGCCGCTGAGCTCGTGGTCGTGATGCGCACTTACTTCGAAAAGCCCCGTACCACCGTGGGCTGGAAGGGCCTGATCAACGATCCCGACCTCGACGGCAGCTTCGCCATCAACCGCGGCCTGCGTGTGGCGCGAAAGTTCCTGCGCGACGTGGTCGGAATCGGGCTGCCGACGGCGACCGAGTTCCTCGATCCGATCTCGCCGCAGTTCGTCGCCGACCTCGTGTCGTGGGGTGCGATCGGCGCGCGTACGACCGAGAGTCAGGTGCATCGCGAGCTCGCGTCGGGCCTGAGCATGCCGGTCGGCTTCAAGAACGGCACCGACGGCGGCATGCAGATCGCCGTGGACGCGGTGCGCTCGGCGGCTTCGCCTCACAGCTTCTTGTCGGTGACGTAGCAGGGCCTGGCCGCGATCGTGCAGACCATCGGCATCCCGCACTGCCACGTCATCCTGCGCGGCGGAAAGACCGGCCCCAACTACTCCGCGCAGCACGTCGGCGAGGCGGTGGCCAAGCTCGAAAAGTCCGGCCTCAGGCCGATGCTCATGGTCGATTGCTCGCACGCCAACAGCGCCAAAGATCACTCGCGCCAGCCCATCGTCGCCGCCGACCTGGCTCAGCAGATCGCCGCGGGCAATCGCGCCCTGTTCGGCATCATGATCGAAAGCTTCTTGACCGAGGGCCGGCAGGACGTGAAACCCGGCTCGTCGCTGAACTACGGCCAGAGCATCACCGACGCCTGCATCGGGTGGGACCAGACCGCCCCCGTCCTCGCCGAGCTCGCCGAGGCAGTCGTCAAGCGTCGCGCGCGGACGTGAACACGACCAGCCAGATCACTTCTGGTACTTCTGCTTCCACTCCGCGTACGGCATGCCGTAGACCATCTCGCGCGCGGCCTCGTCGCTGATCTCCTCGTTGCGCTCGCTGGCCGCGGCGCGATACCACTTCGATAAGCAGTTGCGACAGAACCCCGCCAGGTTCATCAGGTCGATGTTCTGAACGTCGTTTCGCTCGCGCAGGTGCTGCAAGAGGCGACGAAAAGCCGCGGCTTCGATCTCCGTGCGGGTGGCCTGGTCCATGGTGAGGACCAGTCTAGCGCTAACCCTTGTTCTTGCGCTCCATCGCGCGCATCAGGCTCAGGCGGCTGAAATCCGGCTCCGGAAGGCCGGAGCGATCCGCCCACAAGACGCCGCGGCTGTAGCGCCGGGGCTTGGGCAGAACGGGCATGAAAGCGTTGCTGGGAATCCCGCGGACGCTCTCTGGTGCGTACGGTTCGCTGGGGATCTTGGCGTGGGCCATCGTCGTTCAGGCTAGCCGGCGATTGTGTCGGGATGGTGTAAACCTCGTAAAATCGC
>DATLIL010001038.1:0-6232 GCA_035539475.1 Polyangiaceae bacterium | reverse complement strand
GGTCGTTGGCGGGACTCGTCACGAGCCAGCCGAGCACTCCCACGGCGACCGCTCCCACGGCGACCATTCCGACCAACCCGCGACGCTTGGCAGGAGGCTGGTGGCCGCTCGGCACCACCGGAAGCGGCGTGCCCAACGTGGGGGGCTCCGCCTGGGGCACGTGGGTGCGCGTTTCGTGCTCACCGCCGATGCGGTCGTCGGCGAGGCGCTCGGTAGGCTCGCCCCAATCTCGATGCAGTTCCGGGTTGCTGCCCAGGCGCACCGTCGAGACAGGCCCTCTCCGGCGCGAAGACGTCGTCGCCATACCTCCGGGCTGGCTGGTGAAACCCGTCGGCGTCGGCTCGAGCAGCGTGTGCGCCGGCAGCGGCGAGACGTGCGCCGCGCTCTGAGCATAAGCCTGCGGCGGCAGCGGCAAGCTCTGCAGCGCCACGGTCGGGAGCTCACCGGAGCTCGGAGCGTCGGTCAGCTGCCAGGAGGGCGGCGCTTCCACCAGCGTGGATTGCGTGCCGCTGAGCTCGGTCGGCGAGCTCGTGACCATGCCGTCGGGGCGCGTCGTCAGATCTCGCGTCGGCGAGTCCGAGACGATCTGCGCCGTGGTCGACGAGTAGGCAGCGATCGGCGTCGGGCCGGTGGTGGAGATCCGCTCCGAGTAACCGTCGATGATCGCGCGTAAGCGCGCCGCGAGAGCGCGCGCCGAAGCGGGCCGCAAGCGCGCGTCCTTGGCCAGCATGGTCCCCACGATCTCGTCGAGCTCGGGCAGCACTCCCATCGCCATGCTGCCCAGGCGCGGCGCCTCGCGCCCCAGGTGAGCGAGCAGCATCTCGTTGGCGTCGCGCGCGTCGTCGAAGGGGCCGACGCCGGTGATCATTTCGAAGAGCAACAGGCCGACCGCGTAGACGTCGGAGCGACCATCCACGTTGATGCCGCGAGCCTGCTCGGGAGACATGTAGCGCGGCGTACCGACCGCAACGCCACGCGCTGTCACGACGTTGGCGGCATCGGCGATCTTGGCCACGCCGAAGTCGAGGACCTTGGGCCTGTCGCCGCTGAGCAAGAAGATGTTGGGCGGCTTGACGTCGCGATGAATGACGCCGATCTCGTGAGCCGCGCTAAGGCCTTCCAGGACGCCGGCCGCGATCTCGAGCGCTTCGGGGACGGTCAGGCGCCGCACGCGCCTCAAGCGGGCCGCCAGGGTCTCCCCCTCCAGACGCTCCATCACGTAGTACGGCACACCGGTCGACGTCGTGCCGGCGTCGGTGACGCTGACGATATTGGGGTGCTCGAGCCGCCCCAGCGCGCGCCACTCGTTGCGCAGGCGCTGCACCAGATCTTGTCGCCGGGCGAGCTCGCGCATCAGCGCCTTGAGCACGAAGCGCCGGCCGAGCTCCACGTGCTCGACCTCGTAGACCGTGCCCATCCCGCCGAGCCCCATGAGCGAGGTCACGCGGTAGCGCGTGCCCGGCACTAGATCGCCATCGTAAAACTCACGGTCTTGCACGGCACGTTTCCGCCCAGCAGGGATCCGTTCGCGACCACCGCTGCGCGAGCGGGCGGCGAGCATAGCGACCTGGGGTCGAGCCGTCGAGCGGTGCGGTGCTGGCTGCGCCATCGCAGCATCCATCGGTCAGCGAGCTCCGCGGGTTGCGCAGAAAGAAAGCTCATTTCGAGACTGAACGGATGCGCTCCGCCCTCGGCCGCTCACCCAGTCAGCGACACGATCGCGATCACCAAACCCAGCGCGCTGAGCAACAGGTTCAGGACACCGAGCAAGATGCCCGCCAGCGCCATGTTGGCGCCGCCGACCGACTCGGGCTGCTCGGCGGCGGCGCGCCGACCGATCGCGCCCGCCACGATCGCGGGGATGCCGGTGAACGGTCCGAGGCAAAGCAGGATGCCGCAGACCAGAGCAACGACGGCGGCGGTGCTGGCTGGCGGCTTCTCTCCCCGCGGCAGCCCGGTCCTGGGGTCGATGGTGATCGCGTGCATCGCGATGCTGTGCGGCGATCCAGTGATGGGCTTGGGCACGCCACTCGGCCCCGCCGGTCCAGGCGGCGGCGGAACCGGGCTGAACGACGGCGGCTGGCCACCGGGACCCCATGAGCCCGGTGGGGGCGGCGGCGGGTACCTGCCCTGCGTCGACACGCCTTCCACCATAGACGACGCAATCACTGGCGCCAACCTCCACCCCTCGATAGGCTCCGCCGCGGATATGGCCATTACCCGCGAAACGGTCCTGCACGTCGCGAAGCTCGCGCGGCTCGAGCTCGGAGAAGACGAGGTCGAGCTCATGCAGCGCGACCTGGGCGGCATGCTCGAGTACGTCGCCTTGCTCTCCGAGCTCGACACCGAGGGCGTTCCCGAAACGGCGCACGTCGCCGCGACCGGAATGCCGTTCCGGAGCGACCAGCCCATCGCCTGCCTGCCGAACGAGACGGCTCTCGCCGAGGCCCCGCGCCAGACCGGCGGCAGCTTTGCGGTGCCAGCCTTCGTGGACGAATCATGACGCTCTCGCTCGACTCCTCGATCCCCGAGCTCGCCGACGGCGTGCAGAGCGGCGCCGTCTCGGCTCTCGACCTCACGCGAGCCGCGCTCGAGCGCATCGACGCACAGCGCGATCTCAACGCCTTCTTGCACGTCAGCGAGCAAGCCGCGCTGGCCGCGGCCGAGAGCATCGACCGGCGGCGGGCGAGCGGCGAAAAGCTCGGACCCCTCGCCGGCGTTCCGATCGCGATCAAGGACGCGCTCTGCACCCTCGACGCTCCCACGACTTGCGCCTCCAAGATCCTCACCCGCCGCGGCGTCGACGGACGGCCGAGCAATCCCGAGCGCGGCTGGCGGCCCCCCTACGACGCAACGCCGGTGGCGCGCCTGCGGGCTGCCGACGCCATCATCATCGGCAAGACCAACCAGGACGAGTTTGCGATGGGCTCGTCGACGGAGAACAGCGCTTTCGGCCCGACGCGTAACCCGGCCGACAAGACGCGCACGCCCGGTGGCTCGAGCGGCGGCAGCGCTGCGGCCGTGGCTGCACGCCTCACGCCGGGCTCGCTCGGCAGCGACACGGGCGGCTCGATCCGGCAGCCGGCTTCGCTGTGCGGCGTGGTCGGCATCAAGCCGAGCTACGGTCGCGTCTCGCGTTACGGGCTCGTCGCCTTCGCCTCCAGCCTCGATCAGGTCGGCCCCTTCGCGCGCGACGTCGCCAGCGCGGCGCGCCTGCTCGCCGTGATCTCGGGTGAAGACGGGCGCGACTCGACCAGCGCCAGCGCGCCCGTCGGCGACTACGAGGCCGCGTGCGGCCGTGACGTGAAGGGCCTGCGCATCGGCCTGCCCGAGGAATACTTCGGCGAGGGCCTCGACCCGGAGATCGCTGGCGCGGTCAAGGCGGCGGTCGCCAAGCTGGAGAAGCTCGGCTGCGAGGTGAAGAGCGTCAAGCTGCCTCACACGCGCTACGGCATCGCCACCTACTACATCGTCGCGACCGCCGAGGCGTCGAGCAACCTGGCACGCTTCGACGGTGTGCGCTTCGGCCTGCGCATCGAGCCGGAGCGAGGCGATCTGCGCGCCATGTACGGCGCCACACGCGAGCAGGGCTTCGGCGCAGAGGTGAAGCGACGCATCCTGCTCGGCACCTACGTGCTCAGCGCCGGCTACTACGACGCCTACTACCGCAAGGCGTCGCGCGCGCGCACACTGATCAAGCGCGACTTCGAGCAGGCCTTCGAGAGCGTCGACGTCATCGCCGCTCCGACGAGCCCGACGCCCGCCTTCCGCCTGGGCGAGAAGGTCGAAGACCCGCTGGCGATGTACCTGGCCGACATCTACACGCTGCCGGCGAGTCTGGCCGGCATCGCCGGGCTGTCAGTGCCGTGCGGCAACACCAGCCCGACTGCGGAGCGCCCCGCGCTTCCGATCGGCCTGCAGCTGCTCGGTCCAGCCTTCGCCGAGGAACGGCTGCTCACCGTCGCCGCCACGGTGGAACGCCAAGGGTCCTGAACGAGTCTTGAGCGACCTCGCCCTGCGTTGCGTTCGTCTCGACGAAAGCTCGGCCGCCGCCGCGGCAGCGCTGTTCGAGCGGGAATCGAACCCTTGCTATTGCCGCTACCAGCACTTCGACGGCGACAAGAACGCCTGGCTCGCGCGCCTGTTTCACGAGCCGCACGAAAATGAACGCGAGTTTCTGGCCATGGCCAGCGACACGCGCTTGAGCGGTGTGGTGGCACTGGCGGAAGACGGCAGCGCGCTCGGCTGGATGAAGATCATGGAGCACCACGCGCTGCGCAAGCTCTACGATCACCGGCTGTACCGCGGACTTCCGTGCTTTGGCGGTCCGCGCGAGGGCGTGTTCACCGTGGGCTGCTTCTTCGTCGGCGAGCGCTTCCGGCGCCGCGGCGTGGCGCGCGCCTTGCTGCGTGAGGGGCTAGCGCAGGTACGCGCAGAAGGTGGGAGCGCGGTCGAAGCGTTTCCGCGCGGCGCTGAGAGCGTCCCGGATTCCGAGCTCCTCACGGGCCCCGTCGCGCTGTTCTTGCGCGAAGGTTTCGAAGTCGTGAACGATTTTCATCCGTACCCGGTGCTGCGTTTGAAGCTCTGATCGCGCCTGGCGCTGCGACAGCAGACCCTCTAAGCTTCTCTTTCCTTAACGTGCTCCAGGGGAAGTCCGTCGTTTGAATCAGAGCGTCTTCGTCCGACGACTGGAAGCGCTGCGCCTGCTCGGCGAACGCGTCGCTCGCGAGAGCTCGGGCGGCCTTCTGGGCGATGCATTGGATGCGCTGGCGACGGCGACCGGCGCGTGTTCGTGCCTCGCCTTCGGCGTCGATGGAGCGTTCGATCCCATCGCCGAGCGGACCAACCCGCTCGCTCCCGATCTCGGCGGTCAGGCCCTCAAACGGGCGGTGCACCGCCTGGCAGGCAGCGCCGCAGCGAGCCGGCAAGCGCTCGCCGGCGTGCGCGCCGAGGTCGCCCATCTGCCGGAGGGCCAGGCCGTGCTCGCGGCCGGCTTCGAGGGCGTGCTCGTCCAGCCGGTCTGCTTCCGGCGCAGCGTGCTGGCCGTGCTGCTCTGCCTGTTCGACGACGCTTCGAACTTCGATAGCGGCGTGGTCCCCTTCACGACGACGGTCGCCAACCTGGTCGCGCTCGGATTGCAGAACGAGCAGCGCGCCGAGCTCGATCGAACCAAACGCGAGCGCCTGTCGGCCAGCGGGGCGCCCGGCGTCGGTGTGTTGTCCAGCGCCGTCGCGCACGAGCTCGGCGGACCCGCCTCGGCGCTGGCCCTGCAGTGGGACGAGCTCCGCCACGCAGTCGATCAGCTCGGGCACCTCGCCGGCAGTGACGAAGGACCGCTGGGCGCGGTGACCCGCGAGCTCGGCGAGCTCAGCCAGGAGATGGGCGTGGCGCTCGGCAAGCTGCGCGAGACAGCCGACCGCCTGCTCGCCGTGGGCCGTCGCGAGAGCTCTCCGCAGCACGTCGACGTCTCGCTGCTGGCACGTCGTTCGATCGTCGTGGCGCGCACTCTGCTCGAAGAGCGCGGCGTCCCGCTCGACGAACACTACGAGCGAGATTGCCTGACGCTCGGCCGCCGTGACGAGCTCGAGCAGGTGGTGCTGAATCTGCTGGTCAACGCCGCAGAAGCCGCCTCGCGCAGCGAGCAACCCCGGATCTGGCTACGCGTGCAGGGCGATCCCCAGCACATCCTGCTGACCGTCGAGGACAGCGGCCCCGGTGTACCGCCCGAGCTCGTGGAGAGCATCTTCCAGCCCTTCTTCACCACCAAGGCGGAGGGCCGCGGCGCCGGGCTAGGGCTCAAGATCGTCAGCGAGGTGGTGGCCGCGCACGGCGGCCACATCGAGGTTCACCAGCGCGCGGGCGGAGGCGCGAGCTTCCGCGTGGTACTGCCGCGCGCCCGGGTTGCGGACAACAACGTGCAGCACACCCCGCTGCCGAGCCGTGACGACGACGGCGATCGGCGCGTCTTCGTCGTCGACGACGATCCGATCTTCTCGCGCACGCTGAGCCGCGGCCTCAAGCCGCACGAGGTGCGGACCGCGGCGTCGGCCTCCGAGGCGGAGATGATCCTGCTCGATCCGAGTTATGAGCCCGATCTCGTGGTGTGCGACGTGTTCCTGCTCGGCGCCAACGGCGACGCGTTGCACCAGCGCATCAGAGCCCGCAGGCCGGAGCTCGCCTCGCGCTTCGTGTTCGTCACCGGCGCTGCGCTCGGCGGTCGCGAGGCGGAGTA
>DATLIL010001037.1:0-1784 GCA_035539475.1 Polyangiaceae bacterium | reverse complement strand
CCGCGACGGCGAGCTGAGCCTGCTGCGCAAAGCTCTGTAGCCCGCCCAGGTTGTAGCCGTCGAAGCGGATGAGCTCCGCCGGTACCTGGATCCCGGAGATCTCCCAGTCGCTCTCGCGCGCGGCGTAGAGCTTGCTCATGGCGCCACGGAGCTTGGGCAGGTACTGCGCGCCGCTCATGGCGGAGAGGCGATCCATCTGCGCGGCCCGCAGGCGCGCGTAGGTGTCGGGCGTGTGGTATTCGTCGAGGTTTTCGGCGTTGTTCGGGTCGATGCGATTGACCGCGGCGAGCTTCTTCATCGTGTCGGCGCTGGACACACGCGTGAGCGGCACGAGGCCGGCGGCTACGACACCACCGCCGGCGCTCACGTAGGCCATCGGCTTGGTGGCGGCGTGCGTGGCGGCGACCAGGGCGCCGATCGAGGGGTAACCCTCGCCGAGCAGGCCGCTCCACATGGCGCGGCTGCCGGCGTCGTGATTGTTGGTCGAGGTGTCGATGCCGTTGATCACCGTCAGGCGGCTGCCGTAGAGCTCGAGGAAGGCAGCGGGCGACATCAGGTACGCCTCGACGCCGACCTGCTCGGCATCGAAGCCGAGCGCGAGCGGGTCGATCGTGATGTCGGCGTAGGGGATGCCCGCGGCGCTGCCTGCGGCCGTATAGGTACGGCTCTGCAGCGGATCGACCACCGGGTTGAAGAGCAAGGTGGGATCCCAGCCGCCGCCGGCGTTGATCTGCACCCAGTACGGGCCGGGGTATGCCCCGGATTGTGCGCGCACGACGCGCGGGGAGATCGGCAGGGACACACCCAGGCCGGCCATGGCTGCGAGCTGCAAGAAGTTACGGCGTTTCATCGCGATACTCCCATCACTCGTAGAGGAACTTGTAGTCGGCGAGGAGGTAGGTGAGGACCGCCATCCACGAGCGGATCACGTACTGGTCGTCGCTTTCGAGGCGCGAGCCTTCGGGCAGCTCTTCGCCGGTAGCGGGGTTCCAGCGGCCCTGGCAGGACCAGACCAGATTGTCGGGCAGCTCTTCGCTGCTGAGCTTGGTAAGGCCCTCGTTCCAGGTGTCGACGAAGAGCTGGTAGGTGCGGAGGAGCTCCGGATCATCGAGCGCCAGCTCTTCGCCGAGCAGGCGTGAGTGCAGATACTGCACGTTCTGCTGCACCGCGGAGATGCCGGCGTCGTCGGATGGGAAGGTCGTCACCTCGACGAAGGGGAAGAGCTTGCGTTCGGCGGCGGGCTGCAAGAAGTCCCAGGCCGTGGCCGAGCAGGCGAGCTCGTTCGCCATGCGCCAGGCCACGTTGGCCATGATGCCGTTCGGCGTGGTCAGGCGCTGGGTCACGGTGTCGGAGTCGATGCCGCCGAACAGGATGCGGTAGTCACTGGTGAGCCAGTCGTTGTCGTCCCAGCCGCGCTTCCAGCGCACGCCCGTGGCGGCCTCGATCTTTCGGGTCAGGAGCTCGGGCGTCAGCAAGCGCCCGGTGCCGAGCTCCGCGAGCTCGAGCTCTCGCTCGGGGCTGAGCGGACCGGTGGCGTTCACCGCGCGGTAGTAGGGCGAGAGGATGACGCGGCGGAAGACCGTCTTCAGGTTGTAGTTCGAGGCCACGAACTCGTCGCCGATCGAGCGGAAGAGCTGATCTTGTGCCTCCCAGGCGGCCAGCCTGTGCCCGTAGTCGGTGGAGTCGACGTCAGTCGGGAAATCCAGCGGCTGACGGCCCATGAGCGCGGCGTAGACCGTCGTCACCGCCGAGTAGACGAAGCGGGGATCGGCGGCCAGCCGTTG
>DATLIL010001036.1:0-6103 GCA_035539475.1 Polyangiaceae bacterium | reverse complement strand
GCGCGCGGCCGAAGTCACGTTCGTTCTGCGCCATGCCGTCGAGCACGAAGCGGTGCAAGCGATCGCTCGCGTGTGGGTAGTCGACGCGCAGCGCCTCGAACACTAACAAGGGTTTATCGAGCTCGCGGGCGAGCGAGACGGCGTGCTCCAGCGCGAAGTTGTCGCAGCGTCGCCGCGTGGCGACCATCCAGTACAGCACGAACTCGCCGTCGGGCCGCAGGGGCGACCGGTTGATCGAGCGAACGCGCAGGCTCGGCCAGGTCATTGCAGCCGCGCGCTGAGCCGCATCGCGCCGCCGGAGTATTTGAACTTGGCGTCCGCAAACTTGGGAGGACCGAACGTGCCTCGAGCGTCTCTCGAGGCGCAGTAGTCTTCCGTCGGTAGGCCGATGAAGTTCGTATCGAGTTTTCCGTTGCTGTTCTCGTCGTGAAACGCCGACAGTCCGTAGGTCCCGGGCGCAATGTCGCGAAAGAGGCAGACCGCCTTCTTGCCCTCCACGGGCGAGATGGCCGGCGCCACGGGATCCTTCAGCCAGCCGCGCTCCGTGAAAAGCCCGCAGCGGACCACGCCTTTGGAATTGTCCGCCTGCGTGACGAACGCAACGACGTTGCGGCGGGCAGGTTCGTCGGCGGCGCTGGTACCGCTGCCGAGCAGCACGAGTGCGCTCAGGGTGATCAATACCGAGTGGCGTACACGAGCGTCAGGAAAGCTCTGCATGGTCGTATCTCCTTGCGAGCGGCCCCTGCAGGAACCGCTGAAAACGTCGATGACAGTCGAAACGCGCGAATGAACGCGCCAGCTCGTGGGCACGCTGTGGGGCTCCGGCCGTGTCAGGAGAGTCTCGCCGGCCGCGCGCACCTGCGAGGGGGAACAAGCGCCTGGCCAGCTTGACGCCCAAGAGTTCCACGAGAGGATGGTCTGGCAGCGGAAAGCGATCGTCGATCGCGTAGGGACTCCAGTAGGCGTTGATCAGCGCGGCGTACGGAGCGCCGGCGACGGGAGCGCTCACGGACAGAGAGAGGCGGAAGTCGCCCACGACGAGATCGGGCTCGACCTTCGCAAACAGCTCGAGCTCGTGCTCCACGTAGGTCCCGAGCGTTTTCTCGTCGTAGATGCGCCGCCCCTGCTCGACGCGGCGCAAACTCTCCGCGGCAGCGACGCTCGGCAAATGCCAGCGAGTGAACGTCGTGCGCCGGAAGACACCGGGCTCGAACGCGGCGCAGGCGAAGTGAACCTCGTAGCCGGTGCCCTCGAGACCGCGGGCAAGGGTCGCCAGCCGGACGACCTGAGCCAGCGTCACGTTCTCCGCGACGAAGAGGACACGGCGAGTTGCCATTCTTAGACAAACTTTAGACATTCCATTGACGTCGTCAATATGCCGATCAATATATAGACATGTATTAGACATGACGATGTATGACGCCATCCTCGTGGGGGGCGGCCTGCAAAATGGCCTGCTCGCCCTCGCCCTCGCTCAGCGCGGGGGCCAGCGCATCGCGCTCGTCGAACGCGGAGCTCGCTTGGGAGGCAACCACACCTGGTGCTTCCACGCGGGCGACGTGCCGAGAGCGGCGCTGTCGTGGCTCGAGCCGCTGATCGTTCAGCGCTGGCCTGGATACGTCGTGCGCTTCCCGGACTTCGAGCGATGGCTCGACGAACCCTACGCCGCCGTCACCTCGGATCGTCTGCACGAAGTGCTCATCAGGCACGCGGCGATCCAGCCAGGCCTCGAGCTCAAGCTCGGTGAAGCGGTCCGCGTCGTGGGCCCCCGCCGCGTCGAGCTCGCTTCTGGACAGGTGCTCGAGGGCGAGCTCGTCGTCGACGCGCGCGGTCCCGAGGCCTTCGAGGCCGACCCCGACACCGCGTACCAGAAGTTCGTCGGTCACGAGCTCGAGGTCGATCCGCATCCGGCGTTGCTCCCGACGTTGATGGACGCCTGTGTTCCGCAAACGGACGGCTTTCGCTTCTTCTACCTGCTGCCTCTCGCCCCCGATCGTGTATTGCTCGAAGACACCTACTTTTCCGATTCTCCACGACTCGATCGCGCGCACCTTGGCGCCGAGATCCTGGCGCAGGCGGCTCGACTCGGGCTCGGCGTGCGGCGCGTGATCCGTGAGGAAACCGGCGTGCTCCCGCTGCCGACGCGGCGTGTCCCGGCGTTCCATGCGGCTCCCGGCCTGGTACACGGCGGCTACCGCGGGGGCTGGTTCCACCCCACCACCGGCTATTCGTTTCCGCTCGCGCTGCGCCTTGCCAACGCGCTCGCCAGCCTGTCGCCCGCGGAGCTCGAGCAGGGGCTCGTCCGGTTGGGCCGCGAACGTGCCCGACAGCAACGCTTCTGCCTCCTGCTCAACCGCATGATGTTCGACGGCTTCCGAGCCGAGGAACGTTTCCGCGCTCTCGAGCGCTTCTACCGCCTACCGGTACCGACCCTCCGCCGTTTCTATTCGCTATCGCTCACTCCCGCAGACCGCGTTCGGATCCTGTGTGGCCGCCCGCCGACAGGGTTCAGCCCTCGCCGATTCATGCAGGGGCGAACGATAGCCAGCGAATCCCGAGGAGAAAGCCGATGACTCAGGTCGCCGCACAAGTGGACCCCTACCCGGAACTCGCGTCGCTGATCGAGCGCGAGCTTTCGCCGGGCACCTTCAGCGCTTGTCTCACCGCTGACGAAGCCGTGCCCGAGCGGCTGTGGGAGCGCGCCCTCGCCTCGCCACTACGAGAGCTCGCGACGCGACCGGGCAAGGAGTTTCGCAGCCACCTGGTCCAGCTGGCCTTCGAACTGGCGGGGGGCTCCGGTGAGCTCGCTCCGGAACTCCCGAGCATCGTCGAGGCGCTGCACCTCGGATCGCTGATCGTCGATGACATCGAGGACGGCTCGGCACGGCGCCGCGGAGGACCCGCACTACATCAGCTCGTCGGGCTGCCGCTCGCGCTCAATGCCGGCAACTGGCTGTACTTCATGCCCGGCGCGCTGCTTGCTCGTCTCGAGCTCGACCAGGCCGTCGAGCTTCGGCTGCGTGCCAGCATCGACCAGGCGATCCGTAACTGTCACTACGGTCAGGCCCTCGATCTGGCCACCCGGGTGACCGAGCTTCGTCAGCGCGAGGTGCCGGGAGTGGTGCGCGCCACCACTCGGCTCAAGACCGGCAGCCTGACGGAACTTGCCACGCGGCTCGGCGCCATCAGCGCCGGTGCAGACGACGTGTGTGTGCGCGTGCTCGGACGCTTCGGACGCGAGTTCGGCATCGCGCTGCAGATGCTCGACGATCTAACGGGGATCACCTCTGAAAAGCGCTGCCACAAGGGCCACGAGGACCTGCTCGAGTCCAGACCGACCTGGCCCTGGGCCTGGCTCGCAGAACGAGTCGACGCCATGGCCTACGTGCGGCTGCGTGCGATGGCCGAGGAGGTTGCCAGACGCGATCTGCACCCGGAGCTCGTGTCGGAAGAACTCCGTGACCGCGTCGCGGTCTCCGGCCGCACAGCGATCCGGGAGCACCTGCAAGGCGCGCTGGCCGCTCTCACCACCAGCATCGGCGAACCGCGCGGCTACGCCACCTTGCGCGAAGAGGTCACCCGCCTGGAGCTGTACGATGGCTGACCCGACACGCGTCGCGGTAGTCGGAAGCGGCTTTGGCGGGCTGGCTGTGGCCATCCGGCTGCAGGCCGCCGGCATCCGCACCGTGCTGTTTGAGGCTCGCGACAAGCCGGGCGGGCGTGCCTACGTGTACGAGGACAAGGGCTTCGTCTTCGATGCCGGCCCGACCGTGATCACCGCGCCGCAGACCCTGGACGAGCTCTTCGAAGTCGCCGGACGTCGGCGCCACGACTACGTCGAGTTCTTGCCAGTGACGCCCTTCTATCGCCTGCTCTGGCCGGATGGCACACGCCTCGACTACTCCGGCGGCGAGTCCATGCTGGAGCAGATCGAGCGGCTCTGGCCCGATGACGTGGCCGGCTACCAGCGCTTCGTCGACTACGCCAGGCGCGTGTACGAAAAGGGCTTCGAAGAACTCGCGTCCGAGCCCTTCTTGCGCGTCTCCGACATGCTGCGTGTGACGCCTTCCCTGGCTCGCCTGCGCGCCGATCGGTCGGTCTACGCCACGGTCGCTCGCTACGTGGCGAGTCCCGAGCTCAGACAGGCGCTCAGCTTCCATTCCCTGCTCGTGGGCGGCAATCCCTTCGAGACGAGTTCGATCTACACGCTGATCCACTTTCTCGAACGAAAATGGGGCGTCTATTTCCCGCGCGGTGGCACGGGTGCGCTGATCCGGGCGCTCGTACGGCTGTACCAGGAGCTCGGCGGCGAGCTGCGCTTGAATTGCGCCGTTCATTCAGTCGACGTGCGCGACCACCGGGGGCAGACGCGCCACTACCTGCACACGCACGGGAGCGAGCCCGAGTGCTTCCGCGCGGTCGTGTCGAACGCCGATCTGCACCAGACCTACTTCAAGCTCTACGCCAACCACCCCGGCGCCGCAGCCATGCGCAGCCGGCTCGACAAGGCTCACTGGTCGATGTCGCTCTTCGTCCTGTACTTCGGCACCACGAAGAGCTTCGATCTGGCGCATCACACCGTGCTGTTCGGGGCGCGCTACCGCGAGCTGCTGCAGGAGATCTTCCACGGCAGCACGCTGCCGGACGATTTCAGTCTCTACCTGCACGCGCCCTCGGTCAGCGACGCGTCGCTCGCGCCGCCCGGCTGCAGCAGCTATTACGTGCTCTCCCCCGTACCGCACCTGGGCCACGCCAAGCTCGACTGGCGCGCGCTCGCGCCGCGCTACGCCGAACGCATCTACGCCGCGCTCGAGCGCTGGATGCCGGATCTGCGCCGCCACGTCGCGGTGGAGCGCTGGATGACACCACTCGACTTTCAGAGCGAGCTCTTCGCGCATCACGGCTCTGCGTTTTCGCTGGCGCCGAACCTGACGCAGAGTGCGTGGTTCAGACCCCACAACCGCGATCCGCGGATCCCCGGCCTCTACCTGGTCGGTGCGGGCACCCATCCCGGAGCCGGCGTGCCGGGCGTCGTCAGTTCGGCCAAGGCTACTGCGCGGCTGGTCAAGCAAGACCTCTCGCAGCCGGAGAGGATGGTCTCATGAACGCTCGCGCGGTCCTGGCCCGGCACTCCAAGAGCTTCTCTCTGGCGGCGCGGCTCCTGCCCGCCGAGTGTCGTGACGACGCGGCCGTGCTCTACGCCTGGTGCCGGCGCGCAGACGATCACGTCGATCTGAACGCCAGCGCCACGGCGCGCGAAAAGCTCGTCGAGCTACGGGCCGAGCTCTCGTCGGTCTACCGCGGAGAGGCCCAGCTCGACCCGCTGCTCCGACAGTTTCAAAGTACGACGCAGCGCCGCGGAATACCCATCGAATACCCGCGCGCCCTGCTGGATGGCCTGGCGATGGATCTGGGAGACGTGCGCCTGCGCAGCCTGGCCGAGCTCTTGCTCTACGCCTACCGCGTCGCTGGTGTGGTCGGCTTGATGATGTGCCACGTCCTCGGCGTACGAGGACGGCGCGCCTACAGCCATGCAGCGCACCTGGGCATGGCCATGCAGCTCACCAACATCTGCCGCGACGTCCAGGAAGATTGGGCACGGCGCCGTCTGTACTTGCCGGCGAGTATCCTGGCCTCGTCCGGCGCTGGCACCAGCTGCGAAGACTTCGGCAAGCCCCTGCCGGCCAGCGCCCGGGCGCCCCTGGCGCGCGCGACACTGGAGCTCGTGCAGGTTTCGCACGACTACTACCGTTCCGGTGACGAGGGACTCCGCGAGTTGCCACTTCGCGCGGCCTTTGCCGTGAGAACCGCGGGCCTGGTCTACGCGGCGATCGGCGAAGAGCTCGCACGCCGCCGCTACGACGTACTCGGCGGTCGCGTGGTGGTCCCCGGCTGGAAGAAGCTATTCCTGGTTCTGAGAGCAGCCTGCGGCGAAGCCCTGTCTCGGCTTCGCGCGATTGGAGGTCTCGATGACCGCGCGCCCACACTTCCCTGACATGGCGTTCGAGCGCGCTCAGCCGCGTCGGCTGGGCGAGCTCCGGACGTACGTCGGACGGATGCGCCAGTTCGAGCGCGAGGATTGGTTGGTCTATTGCGCCTGGAT
>DATLIL010001035.1:0-2490 GCA_035539475.1 Polyangiaceae bacterium | reverse complement strand
CGCGCGCAGGCCGGCGCCAGCGTGAGCAGCGCGATGCCGCGGGGCGTCGCGGCGATCTCAGGCACCGAGCCGTCGTACGACGAGTAGAGCACTCGCGCCGTGTCGGCGCTGGCGCGCGCGTCGCGTCCGAAGGTCGCGATCTCGAAGCTCCGGCCGTCGCCGTCCGGCGCCGAGACGTTCTCCCACACCGCGTAGCCGCGCTCCTTGGACGCCACCACGCGGAGCAGCGCCTGCTCGCCGAGCGGAGCCGTGAACGGGCCGGCCGGCACCGGCACCGAGCCGTCGGCGGCGAGCCCGGCAGCCATCAAGCGGGCTTCACCGAAGCGGCGATCGGACCACAGCACGATCAGGCGATCGCCGAGCGCGCATAGATCGAGGTCGAGCTCGGCGGTCGAGCCGGGCGCGATTGGCGTGGGCGAGCGCGCAAACTGTCCGTCTTTCGCGATCCAGAGCACCTCGACCGGCCCGCTCTTGCGAACGACGCCGAGCGCGAGCTGTTCGCCGAAGACGACCGCTTGCCAGGCGCGCACGCCCTCGGCGAGCTTTCGTACCTCGCCCGCCGGCTCGCCGCGCTCGCTGATCGACAGGGCGTACACGTCGGCGCCGCCCACGCTCTGCGCAGCCCAGAGTACGATGCGCCGATCGCCGAGCCGCGCAGCGTCCACCCACAGCACGGGTGACGCTGACTCACCCAGCCGCCTCGACGTACCGACGACCTTGCCGGCGCCGTCGAGCACCATCACCTCGACTTGCTCTCGGGCCCCGCCGCGACGCGTGCTGACCACCGCGAAGTCGTCGTTGCCGAGCGAGCGCACGGCGACCACGCCGATCTCGGCGGGCGCGGCTCCGACGCGGTGAGGCTCGCCTTCCGGCCGCCCGTGGCGATCGACGCCCAGCGCGAACCAGGCGCGGGCCGCCTCTTCTTGTGCCGCCCACACCAGCAGCGCTTGCTGCGAGTCGTTGCCGACGTAGGGCCCGAAGGTGCCCTTGGGCACGCGCGTCAGCAGCGCCGCGTCGAGCGCGGGGACGCCTTCGGCTTCCGCTCTGCGGGCGTGCGCCGGCCGCGACATGCCAACCCCGGCCGCCGGCGGCGGGGCCGAGCCACACGCGAGCGCCAGGAGCGCGGCGAGCGTCGTGAGCTGCCTGGAGTGCCGCATCGGCCCGAAGCTAGGGGCGGGCCGCGGACCGAGCAAGCCCGTTCTGAGCTCATCCTTGCTCATGGCGCGATCCCGCCGCTACGCTCTCGCGCATGACGCTCGCGCAGCGGCTGCTGCTGGCGATCGGCGCGGTCACTGTCGCGGCCACGCTGCTCGTCGGCTTTGGCGTGCGCGACGCCTGGCAGAAGGCCGAGGAGCAGCGCTTCACGGAAGCCTTCCAGGCTGCCCTGCCGCCGTTGCAGGCCGAGCTCGCCCAGGAAGCTTCCAAGCTCGAGCAGCTGGTGGCTCCGCTCTGCCGCGACGACGAGCTGGTCGACAGCGCGCTGGTGGCGCTGGTCTCGAACGAGCTCGCCGAACGCCGCCTGCCGCTCAGCCTGCGCGTGCCCAAGCTGGCCGGCGCGCTCCAGCTCGACGAGCTCAGGCTCGTGGCGTCGACCGGCGAAGTGCTGGGCGCGGAGAAGGAGAAGCCCGGGCTCGTGGGCAAGAAGGACAAGGAGCTGGCCTCGCGCCTGGGCAAGGATCAGATCCACGGCTTGCGTCGCGAGCCGTCGCTCGCCCTCGAGTACGGCTGCAGCAAGCGACAGAATGACAATCCCCGCCTCTGGGTCGGCCTGTATGCGGCGCGCCACGTCGAGGCGCTGCTCGACCGAGTTGGTAATCGCTTCGGTGTCGAGCTGCATCAGACGCCGGTAGCTCCGAGCGCGGAGCTCATGGCCGCCACGATCAACGTGCCCGAGCTCGGCGGTATTCCGCTGACCGCCAGCCGCTCGCGCACACCGCTGCTGAAGGCGATCGAGGCGGTGGACACGGCCATCCTGGCCATCGGCTCGATCGCGCTGCTGGCGGCGCTGGCCTTCGCCTACGTGCTGGCGCGCGGGCTGGCGCGTCCGATCGTCGAGCTCTCGCGGCAGGCGCAGAACGTGGTCGACGGCACGCCCCGGCCCGTCACCGCGCGCGGCGGACGCGAGCTCCAGGAGTTCGCCGCCGCGTTCAACCGCACGCTCGCCGACCTCGTGGCGCTGCGCAAGCGTCTGGCAGTGAGCGAGCGCATCGCGGCTCGCCGCGACATCGCGCGCCGTGTGGCTCACGAGATCAAGAACCCGCTGGCGCCGATCCGGGCGGCGGTAGAAACGCTGCGCCGTCTGCGCGCACGCAACGATCCCGCGTTCGACGAGTACTTCGACGAGGCGTCGCGTACGGTGCTGGACGAGGTCAACCGCATCGCCGGCATCGTGACCGAGTTCACCCGCTTCGCACGGCTTCCCGCGCCCGAGCCCGCGCCCATGGACCTGAACGAGACGGTGCGCTCGGTGGTGAACCTGCACGCGGCGAG
>DATLIL010001034.1:0-2387 GCA_035539475.1 Polyangiaceae bacterium | reverse complement strand
ACGTCTACCTCGGTACCAATCGCAAGAACGCCGCCGGCGCCGGGCTCACGCCGGAGCAGATGATCGGGCGCACCGACTACGATCTGCCGTGGACCGAAGAGGAGGCCGCGCACTACATCCGTATCGACGAGGAGGTGATGTCCTCGGGGGTGCCACGCCTCGACATCGAAGAAACGCAGCACCAGGTGAACGGCGAAGAGCGCGTGCTGCTCACGTCCAAGGTGCCGCTGCGCGACGCCAACGGCGTGGTGTTCGGCATCGCCGGCGCCTACACCGACATCACCAGCCGCAAGCGCATGGAGCTCGAGCTGCACCGCGCCAAAGAAGAGGCCGAGCGCGCCAGCCACGCCAAGAGCGCCTTCTTGGCCACCGTCAGCCACGAGCTGCGTACGCCCATCAGCCTGATCTTGGGGCCGCTCGATCGCATCATCGAAGAAGACGGCAGCGCGCTGCCGCCACAGATCGTCGCGGACTTGAACCGCGTGCATCGCAACGCGGTGCGCTTGCTTCTGGTCGTCAACGATATCCTGGACTTCTCCAAGGCGGACGCCGACAAGCTCGAGCCGTCGTGGGAATGGACCAACGTCCAGTCCTACACCCAGGCCATCGTTCAGGACATCGAGCCCCTGGCCACGCTGCAGGGGCTCAAGCTGACGCTCGCCTGTCAGGAGTTCGGACCGGTTCCGATCGACCGCCAGATGTATTCGCGCATCTTGCTCAACCTGGTCAGCAACGCGCTCAAGTTTGCCAACCCGGAGACGGAGATTTCGGTGCGCCTCAGTCTGGTGGACGAGGCTCGCTTCGAAGTCACGGTGAGTGATCGCGGTATCGGCATCGCCGCCGAGCATCACGCATCGATCTTCACGAAGTTCACTCAGGTCGACAGCTCGGCCAGGCGCAAGTACGCCGGCACCGGCCTGGGCCTGGCGCTGGTCAAACAGCTGGTGGAGCTGATGGCCGGGACCATCTGCGTCGAGAGCGAGGTCGGCACCGGCGCCACGTTTCGAGTGCGCCTGCCGCGACAGGTGGTGTCTGGTGTCGATGTGGCTGAAGGCACTCCGCTCGAGCTCGCCAGCAGCCGGGCAGCCACGCGGCGCTGGTTACAAGCCCTGCAGCAGCAGCGATCGTCGCCGGCCCGGCGCGGCAATGGCGCCGCTCTGCCGAGTGCGGAGACGAAGGCTGCCGAAGATGCGCCGCTGGTTCTCGTGGTCGAGGACAACGAGGACATGCGCGACTTCATCACCGACGTCCTGGCGCGAGAGTATCGAGTCATCGGCGCGAGCAACGGCCTGGAGGCACAGCAGCTCTTGCGCCGCCAGACGCCGGAGCTCGTCGTCTCCGACATCATGATGCCGGAGATGTCCGGCATCGAGCTCGTGCGCTGGCTCAAAGCGGATCCGGCGTTGAGCGACGTCCCCGTGATCCTGCTCACCGCCCGCGTCGGGGTCGATTCGGTCACCGAAGGGCTCGAGGTCGGCGCCAACGAATACCTGAGTAAGCCCTTTGCTGCAGAGGAGCTCCGGGCACGCGTGCGCTCTGTGATCCGTCTGGCCCGCGCGCAAGCCAGGGTGGTCGAGCTCGAGAAGGTGGCGGTCGAGGTGCGGATGGCAGGCGGCTTCGCGCACGAGATGAGAAATGTGCTCGGTGCGGCCCGTATCTTCCTGGATGCGGCCAGCGGTGAGCTGCCCAATCCGGCCGCTCGCCAGGCGCTGCAGGACGACACCGCCGTCATGGGGCTAGCCCACGCGCTCGAGGGCAGCACGCGCATGGTCACCCGCGCACTGTCATTGACCCAGGAGATCGTGGACTACTCCCGTCTGGGTGAGACCGAGCGAGGTCACGACCTGCTCGACGTGGCCGCGCTAGTGGACGATGTCTTGCGCGAGTTCGAAAAGCGCTTCGCCGACGATAGAATCGTCGTGACGCGCAACTACGGGGAGGCGGTCCACTTCATCGGCGCGGAGACGCACCTCTATTCCATCGTCGATAACCTGGTGCGCAACGCGCGCGAGGCGCTTTTGAAGTCGGACGCGGGCGCAAAGCGGGGGCTGGATGTCGCCATTCAGCGCCACGGTGGCCAGCTCAGGCTGAGCGTGGCCGACACTGGACCGGGCATGACGCCCGAGGTGAAGGCCAAGATCTTCGAAGCCTTCTACTCGACCAAGCCCGGCCACGGCACCGGGCTCGGCCTCAGCATCGTACGCAAGCTTGCGGCTGTTTACGGCGGAGCCGTCTCGGTCGAGTCGGCGCCGGGCTCCGGCTCGACCTTCACCGTCATCCTGCCGGCCGCCAAGGGCTCGTAACAAACCGGTCGGCTCCGAGGCGGCGGCGAAAGTACAACTCCGCCCCGGAGCGACCGACACGCCGCATTGCTCAAAGCCTGCCTG
>DATLIL010001033.1:0-4594 GCA_035539475.1 Polyangiaceae bacterium | reverse complement strand
TGCTCAACCTGGTGCTCAACGCCGCCGACGCCGTACCCGCCGGCGGGCGTGTGCGCGTGACGGCCAAGCCCCACGCACGGGGCGTCGAGCTGTCCGTCGACGACAACGGCCCGGGCGTGGCACCCGAGGTGCGCGACAGGCTGTTCGAGCCCTTCGTCACGACGAAGGACGTCGGTAAGGGCACCGGCCTCGGCCTCGCCGTCTGCCGTGGCTTGATCGAAGCCGTGGGCGGCACGATCAGCCTCGACGTTATCCACGCGCCCGGCGCGCGCTTCGTGATCGAGCTGCCCCGCGCCTGAGCTAGCGCACGAGTCGAAAGCTCATACCGGCGGCACGCGCGGCGGCGCCGTCGGCGTCGTCGCGATCGCCGATCACCAGGCAGCGTTCGGGCCGTACCCCTAGCGCGTCGGCGGCGCGCAGATAGCCGCCGGGATCGGGCTTCAAGCGTCGCGGACCGCCCGGCTCACCGCTGGCGACGACCGCGTCGAACAACGCGCTCGCGCCGAGCGCCCGCAGCTTGCTCCGCGCCGGATAGTCACTGACCACCGCTGTCTTGCCGCCGCCGGCACGAAACGTTCGGATCTCGTCGAATAGCTCGCTGCGCTTGAAGCGCCCGAGCCACCTGCCAGGGCGCTCGATCATCCAGCTTTGCACCAGCGCCGCAAGCTCGTCCGGCTCCATCTTCAAGGCTTCTGCGGTGCGCGTGAGCTGAAGGCGAAACGGATCGTTCGTCTCACCCTGTTCTCGGATGAGCTCGTGCTCGTGCCGAAAGCGCCGCAGCGGTGCCACCGCGCTCCAGCCGCCAATCGCGAGCTCAGCCGCCATCAAGAGCTTGACCCAACGCGCGCGATAGAGCGTCCCATCGAGGTCGAGGAGCCAGGCGTCGAATTCGTCGGCAGCGGCCATGATGGTCAGGGTTTGCTTCTTAGCTTGACCCTGCGCCGAGGAGACACTGAATCGCTGTCGTGCCTGGTCGCCAGCGCGGAAAGCGTGCGAAACTCCCGGCATGCACGTGCTCG
This sequence comes from Polyangiaceae bacterium, assembly GCA_035539475.1. Lineage (GTDB taxonomy): Bacteria > Myxococcota_A > Polyangia > Polyangiales > Polyangiaceae > PMG-095. The sequence continues at coordinate 3,575 of DATLIL010001033.1, read as the reverse complement.
TGACCGGAGCGGCGGGCGCCATTGGAGTGCCGGTGTGCGCGGAGCTCGAGCGCCGCGGACATCGGGTGCGCGGCCTCGACCGGCGCTCGGCCGAGGCCGCCGATTTCGTCCAGGCCGACATCGCTGATCGCCAGGCAGTCGAAAGCGCCATGCGGGGCATCGAGGCGGTCGTTCACCTGGCGGCCATGCCGGACGACGGCCCCTTCGACGAGCTCGTCGCCGCGAACGTGAGCGGCCTGCACCATGTACTCGATGCGGCGCGCCGCGCCGGCGTCAGGCGTGTGGCGCTGGCGAGCTCCATCCAGGTCATCTTCGGCAGACCCGAGCGCGAAGACGTCGTCACGGCCGAGGCGCGGTATCCCACCAACCACTACGCACTGACCAAGCTATGGGCCGAGCAGATGGGTGAGATGTACGCGCGTTGCTACGGCATGGGCGTCGTCGCCGCGCGTATCGGCTGGATGGTGCGCAATCGTCGCGAGGCGGAGCTCATCATGCAGCAGCGAGCGCTCTCGCACTACGTCAGCCGCGCCGACACGGCGCGCTTCTTCGCGCAGGCGATCGAGGCTCCGAGCGTCGACTTCGCCGTGCTGTACGTGCTCGGCCCCGGCGGGTCGAAGCTCGTCGACCTGGAGACCGCCCGGCGCGTGATCGGCTACGAGCCGCGCGACGAATGGCCGCGCGGGCTGCCCGCTGACGCGGCTGATCTCGCCTAGCGCTCGCTGGCCGGCTCTTCTTTGCCGCGTCCGAAGATCTTGGTGCCGGGCGGAACCGAGCGGACCAGCCAGACGTTGCCGCCGATCACCGAACCGGCGCCGATCACGGTGTCACCGCCCAGGATCGTAGCGCCGGCATAGATCGTCACGTTGTCCTCGATCGTCGGATGGCGCTTGGCGGGCATCGGCGCGTCGGAGTAGTCCGAGCGCTTGGTGCTGAGGGCTCCCAGCGTCACGCCTTGATAGATCTTCACACAGCGGCCGAGCTTGGCCGTCTCGCCGATGACCACGCCGGTGCAGTGGTCGACGAAGAAGCCCTCGCCGATCTCGGCTCCGGGGTGGATGTCGACGCCCGTCTCGCCGTGCGCGTACTCCGAGATGATGCGCGGGATCATCGGCACGCCGCGCCGGTAAAGAAAATGCGCAAGGCGATGCGCCGTGATGGCCTCGATGACGGGATAGCTGAAGACCACTTCCTCGATGCTGCGGGCAGCCGGATCACCCTCGTAGGCCGCGAGCACGTCCGCGTTCAGGGTTCGCCTGATCGTCGGCAGCTCCTGCAGCAGCCCCAGCATCACCTCTTCGCTGTAGTTGGCGCCCTGGGGTGGGAGCCGACCGGCTGCCTCGTCGTAGCTGACGGCGCGGGCGATCTGTTCGACGAGGATCTCGAACGCGGGGTAGAGGTGCTCGCTGAGCGCGTAGCGTAGGTTGTCGCGAGTGAGCGAGCGCTGACTGTAGAAGCCCATGTAGATGACGGGCTTGAGGTGCTTGAACGCGTCGATGATGGCCCGCTTGTTGGGCAGCGCCGCGCTCTCGAGGTTGTTGATCTCTTCCGGGCCGTCGTAGCTGTGGACGATCCGATCGATGGCGGCCTCGAGGTCCCTGGTTTTGAGCGGCTTGGCCATGCCAAAGCCTTACATACTGCACGACCCCTTGGTGACAAGCCCTTGCGCAGACCGCGAAAAGTGCGCAAACCATACGGCATGCCCCCTGGAGGCGAGGGACCCGACCGGCCCAACGATCCCGTGCCGCCGTACGTGCAGAGCTCGGGTAGCCCACCCCCCAGCGGCGCCGGCAAGGAGAGCAGCGCCGCGGACGACCTGGCCGACGGCCTCGACCTGATGCTGCGTGCAGCGCGAAAGGCGATGCGAACGCTCGATCCGCGCATCGAGGAGACGGCGCGCCGGGCGCTCGAGCGACTCGAGCAGTTCGACGCTTCCGCCCTCAGCGAAATGGGCAAGAAGGCGGCCGCCAAGGTGGACCCTCAGCGGCTCGAGCAGGTGGCAGAAGAGGCGGGCCGCGAGATCGCCGGCGCCGTGGAGCGCGTGGCCCAGCGCATCGAAGAGGCCATCAGCCGGCGCGCGGGCCACGAAGAAGAGAAACACGAGCCGCCGCGTAAGGTGCGGATCGACGGCTGACGCTCCTCAGTTGGTGGTGACGACGACACCGAGGGTGGTCGTCACCATCGTTCCCGCACCGGGCTCCAGAGCCAGCTCGCCGTTTTCGATCACGGGCGTCCCTGGGTCGCGCACGCCGTTCTTGAAGATCTCTTTGCTCGCCCAGTCGAGTCGGTTGTCGAGCCGCACGATCAAGAAGTCGGCGGGCCGCAGATCGAGCGTGAGCGTTCCGCTGACGAGGTTGACGTCCTGGCCGACGCCCGACACGTGGCCGTGAGGATCGCCGAGGTACTCGCCGCGACCCGCGATCGCGAACATGTCCGAGAAGGCGTAGCGCGCCGCAGCCATGACACCGAACCAGTCGACGTTGTCGAACTCGCTCCCTACGGTCGCACGGCGCAGGCTCTCGAGACCGTAGTCGCCGTTGAGCACCAGCGTGAGCCCCTCCACGGGCGTGAACGTCGCGACCAGGTCGATCAGGTGACGCAGGCCCTTGGTATTGGTGGTGGGTCGGTCGACGACGCCGGAGGTGGGTCCAGCCGTGCCCGCCACGCAGCCGCTCGAGTTGCTCGGGCTGAAGACCTCGCCAGGGCCGCACTCGATGACCGTGGTGTCGTCGCGCTCCGGGCCGATCATGTAGCCGAGGGCGACGTTGCCGAGGGCGCTGTCGTCGCTGCGCGTCAGGTTGAGGACGCCCTGCAAGCCCAGCGTCTTGCCGAGGTTGTTGTCGATCGTGTTGTTGATGCCGTTGACGAGCATCGCCTTGAGCGTGAAGGCCTCACCGAAGTTGGCACCCATGCGCAGGCCGGTGTGGTACGCGGGCTGCGCGAGCCAGTACAAGAAGCCGCGCGTGTAGTTGAGGTTGTCCTGGCTATCGGCCACCTCGGCGCCGTAGAAGGTGTCGAACTTGCCGAAGTCGAGCTGAACGGCGCTGTCCGCGCCGCCGGGTCGCCACGAACCGAACGCCTGCTTGACCGGCGAGAGACCGACGGCCGAGTCACACGGCGACGTCGATGACAGGCAGCCCGCCCCGAGACGCTCGGCAGCGGGCCCAAAGCGCAGCGAGATCATGCCGCCGACCGGCTCCGCGGGATACGAAACGTCGCCACCGGCCCAGGCCAGTGAGAACCCGTTGGAGTTGTCGTAGGCGCGGTAATTGTTGCCGTTGAACTGGGGCTTGGGGAAGTTGTAGTTGACCGAAAAATAGCCGTCGACGAAGAGCCTGAAGTCGAACCTGTCGGACCAATCTTCTTCACCCTCGACTTGCTCGGGCGGCACCGGCCTGAGCGCGGGCTCCGCCAGTTGCACCTCGGTGCCATGAGCGCCGGCGGTGGGCGCCGAGGGGGCCGGCTCGGCAGGCGGCGGCTCGACGGGCGGCGGCGGCGTCGCCGGCTCGGTCGCCGGGTTCAGGCCAGGCTGCGGCTGGACATCGGTCGGCACCTGCGCGGGGACGGGCGCGGGC
>DATLIL010001032.1:0-14950 GCA_035539475.1 Polyangiaceae bacterium | reverse complement strand
CCCTGGAACGCTGGCGCGAGCTCGCGGCGCGGTCCGAGAGCATGGACGTGGAGACGGAGCTCTCGGATCTCACGTTTCTCGTCATCGGCCGCGTGCTCATGAACGGTGAGCTCGACGCCGCGCAGGCGGCGGAGCTGCGCTGCCCCTTCGACATCGCTGCCAACGAAGCGCCTCGCCTGCAGACGCTGGGCTCCCCCGAGCTCGTGGACCGTGACCCCGCCGCCGAGGAGTTCAGGCGATCGCTCGCGCTCGTGCACGAGATCGTTCGAGACTTCGTCGCTCGCAGGCGGGCCAACCCCGGCGAGCCGGACATCCTGAGCCGGCTGATCGAAGCCGGCGCCGACGAGAACACCGGTTTCGACGACGACGAGCTGCGCGACCAGATCAAGACGCTGTTCTACGCCGGTCACGAGACGACGGCGCGCAGCGCCTCGTTCGCGCTGCTCACGGCCAGTCAGCGGCCAGACGTCTCTCGCAAGCTGCACGAGGACGCGGCGGGGCTCGACGCGCCGGGCTCGCTGCTCGAGCGGCTCGCGCGTCTGCGCTACACGGACGCGTTCGTGAAGGAGGTCCTCCGCCTTTGCCCGCCGCTCTGGTCGCTCGAGCGCCGTGCTCTCGTCGACGACAGCGTGCGCGGCTATCGCATCCCCGAGGGCAGCTCGGTCGTGCTCAGCCTGGCGGTGACGCACGAACATCCGGAGTTCTGGGACGACCCCGCGGAGTTTCGTCCCGAGCGCTTCTTGTCCGAAAACTGCCCACGCCACCGGCTCGCCTATTTCCCCTTCGGCGGCGGCGCTCGGCTCTGCGTCGGCAATCACATGGCCATGCTGCAGCTCAAGCTGATGATGGCGATGGTGTATCGCGAGCTCCACTTCGAGCTCGCGCCGGGCTTCACGCCCGAGATCACGCCGGACTTGCTGTATCGCTTCAAGGCAGGGCTCGTCATGCGCCCGCTCGGCTGGTGACGATGGTTCGTACGTTGCCGGAGCTCTTGCAACAGCGCGCGCAGGGCGAGCGCCGCGACTGGGACGTGCGCATCCTTCACGCGGCGGCGGACGCGCCCCCCGGTTTCGTCGCTGGCGGCAGTGATCAGTCGCTGGCGCTCGGCTACTCGGAGCTCTGGGAGCTCGCCTGCCGGGCGGCCTTCGGGCTTGCTCGCGGCGGAGTCTCGGCGGGCGATCCGGTGCTCCTGCTCCTGCCCACGAGCGCGAGCTTTCTCGCGGTCTTCTTCGGCTGTCAGCTGCTCGGCGCCGTGCCCGTTCCGCTGGTCCCGCCCTGGTCGCAGCGCAAGCAGGCGCATGGCGAGCGCGTCAGCCGTGTGGCCAGCGTTTGCCAGGCGCGGGTGGCCGTGACCGAGGAGCGCTACCTGCCCGCACTGAGCGACGCGGGGCTCTCGCTGTTGCTCGGCCAGGAGCTCTTGCAGGCGGAGGAGCCGTGGCGCGGTCCTCTACCGACCCGAGCCGACGCGCCGGCCTTCATCCAGTTCACCTCCGGCAGCACCTCCGAGCCGAGGGGCGTGGTCGTCGAACACGGCGCGGCGCTCGCCAATTGTCGCTTCATCGCCGAGAGCGTCGAGCTCGGCGCGGACGACGTGGGTTGCTCGTGGCTGCCGTTGTTCCACGACATGGGCCTAATCGGGCACCTGCTCGTGCCGCTGTTCGGGCGCACGCGCTCCGTGTTGATGCCGCCGGAGGCGTTCATGCTGCAGCCGCGCGTATGGCTCGAAGCCGTCTCGCGCTATCGCGCGAGCATCAGCGCCGCTCCGAACTTTGCCTACGATCTGTGCGCCCAGCGCATGGCCCAGCGTGACCTCGCCGAGCTCGACTTGAGCAGCTGGCGCGTGGCCATGTGCGGAGGTGAGACGGTGCGCGCCGAGACGCTGAAGCGCTTCGCCGCTTGCTTCGCCGGCTGCGGCTTCGAGGCCGCGAGCTTTCGGCCCGTGTACGGCCTGGCCGAGGCCACGCTGGCGGTCACCATTCCGCCCCGGCGCGAGCAGCCGCTCCGCGAGCTGATCGATCGCAGTCAGCTGGAAGAGACCGGGTGCGCCGTGCCGGCCGCTCCGGACTCGGCTGCTATCGCGATCACCGCGCTCGGGCGGGTCGATCCCGCGCACGAGCTTCGCATCACGGGGCCCGACGGCCAGGCTCGCGGCGAGCGCGAGGTCGGTCAGATCGAGGTCCGCGGCCCGGCGGTCATGAAGCGCTATTACCGCGACGAGGGCGCCACGGCGGCGGCGCTCGAGGACGGCTGGCTGCGCACGGGAGATCTCGGCTACCTCCACGGCGGAGACCTGTTCGTCACCGGGCGCGCGAAGGAGATCATCGTCAAGGCGGGCCGTAACGTCTATCCCTACGACGTCGAGATCGCGGCCGAGCGCGCCGCCGGCGTGCGCGCGGGGCGCTGCGCGGCGTTCGGGGCGCCCAACCCGGCGACGGGGACGGAGGACCTCGTGCTCGTGTGCGAGACGCGGGTGCAGGGCGCGGAGCCGCGGCAGCAGCTGATCAAGGAGATCCTGACCTCTGTCTTCGCCGCGACGGGCCTCAGGCCCGACGCCGTGCACCTCTTGCCGCCGCGCAGTCTGAGCAGGACCTCCTCGGGCAAGATCCAGCGCGCGCTGGTCCGAACGCGCTTCCTGGGCGGGGAGCTACGAGGCGACCCGTGAGCCAGCGTCGGTTCTGCATCATGACCTTCGGCCGCACCGGGTCGACCTGGTTGATCCAGGCCCTGGCCGAGTTTCCCGACGTGGCGGTGCCGGCCAAGAACGTGGTCTCGCGCGACAACGAGCTCTTGATGAAGGGCATGGCCGAGAAGTATTCGGCGCTGATCGGTCGCCCGCTGCAGAGTGAGGACCAGGTGATCGATGCCTTCTTCGCCTACAACGCGGGCAGCAAGTTCGCTGGCTTCAAGTCGATGCCCACGCGGCACAAGAACTACCAGCGCTTCGTGCAGCGTACCGACATCGCTTTCTTGACGCTCGAGCGACGGGACATCGTCTCGACCTCGGCGAGCTTCCTGATGGCGCGGAAACACGGTACCTGGCGTCGCGATGGAGGCGCGCTCGAACAGAAGCTCGCCTTCTTGCCCGAGGACAGGGACTGGGTGGCGCAGAATCTGGGTTACATCGTGCAGAGCAAGCTGATGCTGGCCGGCATCCCGCGGGCGCTCAGGCTCGACTACGAGGACCTGTGCCAGCCGGGCTTCGAGAACGCCCGGCTCGACGCCTTCTTCGAGCGCCCGGTGCGGCTGCCGGCGCCAAAAGCCGCGACCCTGGCCCAGGACTACCTCGAAAACTGGGACGAGTTTCGCGACTTCGTGCAAGAGCGCTGGGGCCAGGCGCTCGACGCGGTGCCGGCTCAGTTGCAAAAGCTCCTGTCGCGCGAAGGCTGACGGGCGGGTTACCAGGCGATGGCGTGTCCATCCCTGAAGAAGCCGCCGTTCGGTCCCGAGGCCTCGAGCGTCGCGGCCCAGACGATGCCGCGTGCGCCCTGCTCGACGCTGCGCGACGCAGCGCTGCCACCCATGCGGGTGCGTACCCAGCCCGGGCAGACTGCGTTGACGTGAATGCTGCGTGGCGCGACCTCTGGCGCGAGCAACCGCGTGTAGGCGTTCAGCGCGACCTTCGAGACGCTGTAGGCGTTGCGAGCAAAGCCGCCGAGCGATCGCCCTTCGCGCACCGCCGTGAGGAAGGCTTCGACGAGCTCCTCCAGACCGGCGCGATCGAGCGTCGGACTGCGAAAACGGGCAGCGAGCTCGGGCGAGAGGTGATCGAGCGTGCCCATCCCGCTGGAGACCATGACCACGTCGGCGCCCTGCGCGAGCAGCGGCAAGAACGCCTCGGTGACACGTCGGGCTCCGCGGTAGTTGATCTCGATGGTGCGGCGGGCGACGTTGGCGTCGAAGCCGGACAAGGACACCCCGGCGTTGTTGACCAGGGTGTTCAGCGAGGTCCCGCTCAGATCCTGCGCCAGACGTTGGACGCTGGCGTCGGACTCGACGTCGAGCGCCACGGCCCGTACGTCGCCGCGCAGCGACGAGGCCGCCTTGCGGCCCTCTTGCTCGTTGCGAGCTGCGAGCAAGACGGAGTAGCCACGCGAAGCGAGCTCCCTGCACGTCTCGAGGCCCAGTCCGCGGTTGCCGCCCGTTACGAGCGCGGTTGCCATGGCCGATGAGTCGTACTGCGCTCGGCTCGCCGCAAGCCCCTCCCGGCGTGCTATCCCGAGCGCGTGCCGCGTCTGATCGACAATGTCGCGAAAGTCCGCTGTCCGTATTGCCGCGAGCGCGTCGAGCTCTTCGTGGATCCCGATACTTCCGGCACCTATGTGGAAGACTGCTCGGTCTGCTGCCGGCCCTGGACCGTGCTCGTCAGCCAGGATGACCCGGACGACGAGCACGGCCGCAGTGTCGAGATTCTGCCGGCGCAGTAGCGTCGGCGCGAGCTAGCTGGACCGCCGGCGCCGCCAGACCACCGCGATGGCGGCGAGCAACGCGGGCAACCACGCGCCACCGCCGACCGGTGCACCCGGCACATCGCACTGACAGCGATGCCCGCCCTTGGGCGGACAGGCCGGGCAGGGCGCGGGACCGCCGGGCTCCCCGGACTTGGGCTTTTCCTCGGCGGTGATCGTGCTCTTCACCGTGATCTTGCCTTCGTTCGGGATGACCACGTGGAAGAAGTTCGGGCTGACCTCCTGCAACGCGACGCCTGCCTGCGCCTCGAAGGCGGAGGTGAAGCCGTAGAGCGGGCCATCGTGCTGCAGGAAATAACCGAACGGCACCATGGGACGGAGTACGCGCTGGTCCTGGCCGTCGATCTTCACCACGACGCCGGTGTCGTAATAGACGTGGACCTCGTAGGTCGGAAACGACGAGACCAGCGCTTCGTGCGCTGACGCCGCGCCAAACTCGCTCGGCGGCGGGGGAGGAGCTTGACCCTCGGCCTGTCCCGGCGCGGGCTGCTGGGGAGCTGCCGGCGGCACCTTGCCGTCCTTGCCCGGTTGGGCCTTGGGAGCCACCTTCACTGGCACTCGCTCGCCCTTACCCTCCGGTGGTTTGTCGCGCCTGGGCGGCGCCGGCGGCGGCGTCTCCGCGAACTTCTTGGCCGCCGACATGCGCTTGGTCGGCAACCAGAGGGGAGCGTCGCCGTGAGCCGGCATGTTGGACTGCTTGACGTACAGGTACACGTCGCGGTCCTTGGCCTGTCCGGTCACCGCTTGCAGGCCTTTCACGTTGATCTCCGCCTGGCGTGACGAGGTGGAGAGATCCACGAAGTCCATGTTGCGGTAGGCGGACGGGGTCTCGATCACCATGCCCGCGGGCGCAGAAGGACCGGCCTTGAGCTCGACCAGCATGCACTGGTGAGGATCCTCGCCGGCGCCGAGGACGGGGCAGGTCCCGCCGCCGGATGGAACACAGGCGAAGGTATGAGTGTGCGAGCCACTGCTGCTGCTCGGGACGGCGGTCGCGCCGGGGATGTCCGTCCAGGGTGCTTGCGGATCGGCGATCGTCGCGCCCCAGTGCGCGATGCGAAACTTGGCCAGCACCTTGTTGTCGACCGGAGCGGCGATCCCGCTCGGGTCGGCGAAGAAGGTGTTGGTCGAACCCGGCGACGTGTCGATCGTGCTCGACGACGCGTTCGTGGTGCCGAGGTTCATGTACGACAGCGTGATCCCAGCCGGGCACGGCGTGTTGAGCGCCGTCACGCTCTGCCACGCGGTGTCGGACGCCTGGGGCGCGATGGTTCCGGGCACCAAAGTCGTGCCGATCGGATAGTCGGGCACGTAGTAGTCGATGGAACCAACGCCCGTGGTCACGTGCGTGGCGGCGAAGACGCGGAAGTCCGTCGTCAGCGCACCGGCGGGCAGATCCACCTTGAAGTTGATGGCCCACTGCACGCCAGCCTTGACCGCCTCCCAGCCGGGATCGCCCGGATTCACGGGAGCGACGGCGGCCGTGCGCCAGGCGCGGGGATCCTTGAGCCAGATCGGTGGGGCGGCGCCAGTGTCGCCCCAAACGCCTGCCGTGCGATCCCAGGTGTGAAAGGACGTGATCGGGATCGGCTCGACGCCCGAGCCCGGCAGGTTGAGGCGCACCAGGTGTGCGACGGTGCAGCTCTCGCTGAAGCCGAAGTAGACGGCGTCGTTGGCATTGAGCGTCGGATCCGTGATCACGTGGATCGACACGCTCAGCTGCTGCCCGTCCTTGATGATCCGATACGCAGCCTCGCTGCCGGTAGCATCCTGGGGAAAACGCCTGAGCGTCGCGGCGGCCCAGCGCGGATCGTTGAGATCGATGCGCACGGTGCCGGCGCCCGTCCAGATCGGCGGCCCTGACAGCCCTGGCACGAAGGAGGGACTATTGACGCAAATGTTTTGCGCGAGAGAGGGGGACGCCCAGGCCAGGATCGCCGCGGCGACGGCGCTGGTTGCCGCTGCCCGCGTTCCTCGTTTCGTCGTCGCCATCCGGATTTCGTCAGACCATTTCACGATCAAGCTCCTTCATGTTCATTGGGGGATCTCTTGCACTACGAGGTAGAGGTTCAGCTCCAGATCCGTCAGGTCGATCAGATCGTCGCTCACGAGCGACACGGGCGGCCCCGAAGCGAAGTTGTTTCCGTACTGGTACACGGTCGGTGCACCCGCCTGCGTTCGGCCGTACAGGGGGCTCGGGCTCTGGTCCACCTCGACTCCGATCCAGTAGTCGGTGTTGGCGGCGAGCTCGGTGGCCGCCGGCGTCGGTCCCACCTCGGCGTTACCTGCCGCGCTGAAGTTCAGATTCGAGCTCGAGAACGCGACGCGCGTGTCGGGCTTGCCGTCGGCGTTGCCGTCGCCGTAGAGCGTCAGGCGGGCGTTGGTCGAAGCCTTGGCCCCGCGCCCGAAGCCGAAATAGAGCAGCTGGGCGTGCACCGCGGAGTGGACGCGCATCAGGTAGATCGAGCCCGACGCGACCGAGTACGTGCTGGTGATGTCGGAGAAGCCCACTGAAAAGGGCAGGTTGTCCTCGCAGTTGCCGTCGCGGCAGATCTGGCTGCCGCACCCGCCGACGTCGTCCCAGCTGCCGTCGTTCTGACACTCCTGAACGGTATTGACGCTGACGCACTGCCGCTCTTGCGGCTTGCACTCCCCGATGCAGGCGTCCATGTAGCAGGCCATGTCGCCGCACGAGTCGGCATCCAGCCAGAGGCCGTTCGCATCGCAGGTGTGAATGGAGTTGTCGTCGACGCACTCGACGTCCTCCGGCACGCACTCGCCGCCGCAGCTCGTGCCGCTGCAGATGAAGGGGCAAGTAAAGTCGGTGCCCCACTCTCCCGCCGCTGAACAGGTCTGGCGATCCGCGCCCTCGCACTTCTTGTCGTTGGGCGTGCACTCGCCGACGCACTCCCCCTGGTCGCAGACGAAGTCGCAGGGCGTTCCGTTCTGCCAGGCCCCGTCCACGCAAAGCTGCGGGATGAGCTCGTCGCAGGACTTGCTGTTCTCGGTACACGACGTCGCGCACTGGCCCTGATCGCAGAGCACCGGGCAATCCGTGCCGGTGTCCCACAGACCATCCTGGCCGCAAGTTTGCGCGCGACCCATGGAGCAGCGCTTGGAGTCGGGCAGGCATTCTCCGCTGCATTCGCTGCCGACACAGACGAAGGGGCAGGGCGTGGGTTCGGACCAGGCGCCCTCGTCGTCGCAGATGACGACGCCGCCCTGCTGACAGGATTGGGTGTTGGGCACACAGACGCCGCCGCCGGTCATGCCGGCGTCGCCCGTCATACCGCCGTCACCCGTGGTGCCGCCCTTGCCCGTCTCGCCGCCGTCGTCCGTCGTGGTGCTGCCCGCGGTCGAGCTGCCGGCAGCGCCCGAGGCCCCGGCTGCCTCGCCCGGCGTGATCACCGGATCGTCGCTGATGCCGAGTGCGGCGTTGCAGCCGACGAAGAGCGCGGCTGTTCCCAACAAAGCTCGCGGCTGGACCATCAGAACCGTCCTCCGGCCCCGAGTTGCACGAGTCCAGGGCCGATCGAGGCCTGCGCTCTGATCTTGTTGCTGGCGCTCTCGGACGCGGACGGTGCCGTGAGATAGAGCACCGCGCCGCCCGCCAGCGTGACGCCGCCGATGGCGAACGCGATCGTGGAGATCGTTCCGGCGCTCTGTGCGTCTTCGTACAGGCTCTTGCTGGTCGCGTCGGGGCAGGCGTTGCCGTCGCAGCCGGCGTCACTCTTCTTGCCCATGGCCTGCACGCCGAAGAACGCGCCGAGACCGAGCCCTACCGCGCCGACGCCCATCGTGACGAGGCCGCCGATGCGCTGGCCTTTGCCGCGCTCGCTCTGTTCGGGCGTGCCGCGATCGAGCGCGGGCGTCTGCCCGGAGGCCAGAGGAGCAGCGCCTTGCTCACCGGCCGCGTCCTTCAGCACCGGCACGGTCACGCTGCGCGTGGCGCCGTTTGGCTGAACTTCGACCATCGTCTGCCATACCTCCTTGTTAGGGGCACTGACGGAGATGGTGTGCTGTCCAGGATCCACCGGTACGGCGAAGCCCCACTGCGCTTCGCGCACCACCGCGGTGTCGCGCGTGATGTTGAGGCCCGGCACGCGACTCTCGGCGGGCACGCTGATGACGAGCTTGGAGAGCGCTGGCTTGAGTGCGGTCGCCCGTTTTTCGGCGTGCTCTGCGCGTACGTCCTGACCCTGCCGGCGTGCGCTCACGGCCACGTCTTCGTACAGCGTCCATGCGCTGGCAGTACGGCCGATGCGTTCGTAACAGTCGGCCAGGTTGAGCTGCGTGCCGAGACCGGGATCGAGCCGCTGGCTCTCTTCGAATTTCGGGCACGCTTCGGCGGCACGCCCGCCCGCGACCAGCGTCTTGGCGTCGTCGAACAATGCTTGCGCGGCGGCCTGGTCGCCAGCCGAAGTCTGCGCCAGCGACGACGCTGGCCAGCTGCATACGAACAACATGAAACCGGCGAGCCGAGCTCGGTCGATCATCTCTCGTTTTACTGTTTGGGGCCCCGGCCCCAAACCACCTTCCTGGCACTGTTTTATCGATGCGCTTTCATCGCGACGTCAACGACTTTCAATCGTTGATCCACCAACGTTCGACTTTCGACCGCCTGGCCGCACACGATCGCTGAGTCAGTATCGAGGTTGCCTGTATCAGTCGAGTGTCGGCACATCGTCAGTGCGTCGCCAATGGTACAAATGACCATGGACTTCCAGATCAGGGCGGCGCGGCCGGGCGACGAATCGGCACTGTTTTCACTGATCCTCGCGCTCGCGCGTTTCGAGCAGCTCGAGCACACCGTGACCGGCAGCGCGGAGCAGCTCGGACTTCACCTGTTCGGGGAGCGGCCGCTGGCGGAAGCGTTGATTGCCGAGAGCGCGAGCGGCGACGCGCTCGGCTTTGCCCTGTTCTTCGGCACCTATTCCACGTTTCTCACTCGCGCCGGGCTCTACCTCGAAGACCTGTTCGTCGTGCCGGAGGCGCGCCGGCACGGTATCGGAACGGCATTGCTCCGCGCGGTCGGCCGACTGGCGCGTGAACGCGAGCTCGGGCGGCTGGAGTGGGCGGTGCTCGACTGGAACGCCGACGCCATCGCCTTCTACGAGAAGCTCGGGGCCAGCGTCCTACCCGACTGGCGGATCTGCCGCGTCAGCGGCCGAGCCCTCGAATCTCTCTAGGCGCCGACTACTTGGACCAGCCGGGGCTCTTTTCGGGCGCGGGCACCGCGATGTCCTTGCGCACCGCCGCAACGATGGCGTCGGTCAGAGTCTTCATCGCCTTGTCGCAGGCACCTTCCGGATGCGTCACCGAAGATCCCTTGCACGCTTCGCGTTCACGCTCGCTGGCCTGTTTCACGTATTTGTCGGCCAGCAGGGCATCTTGCAGCGCACCGTCCAGGTACTTCCAGACGATGTGCGGGCGGACGACCTGGCCCGGGACGTAGCTCACGAGCATCTCGCTGCGCACGGTGGCGCAAGTGCCGTCGAGCCGCAGGATGTCGAGGTCCTTTGGCCCGCTGACCTGCACCCCGCCGGTGCCGCCGTGTTTCTTGATCACGAGCACCTCTTCGCCGAACTTGAGCCAGTGCTCGCTCTGGTGGCCGCCGTAGGCGTTGACCGGCTCGAGGTACTCCGCCTTCACGTAGGCCTTCTCCCAGGGCATCCCCTTCGAGAAGAGCTTGATCGCTACCTCGGGAAATTTCCCGCGGCACAGGCCTTCGGCGAAGGCCTTCGGCGGTACGCAACCGTCCCCGTTGCTCGCACACTCGGTCGGGATGTCGTGGCTCAGGTTCGCGTCGGCGACCGGTGCCTTGGGTGCTGGGGAGGCGTCGGCCTGCGCGGGCCGGGGCTCGCTGGGGGCGACAGGGGCAGGAGCGGCGACCGCCGTGGTGCTCGGTTCTTGCCGCGCGCCGCAGCCGGCGAGCGCCGCGAGCAGCCCCGGGAGCAGCATGCCTGAACGTCGAAACCAGAATGTGTGTGCCATCCCCATGCTTCCTTCGTGGAAAGCTCCGAGTATCTCCGAGCGGATTACTCCGAACAAGGGTGCGGTGTCCGGACCTTGTTTCAGTGGTCGCTTCGGCCCCGCTTTACCAGCGCACGGGTTCGTCACCGCGTGGGTCAGTTTCCGTCACACTGAATCTCCACGACGAACTCGACCCGCTTGACGCGCGCAAATCTACGCCTGCGTTGCGCAGACGTTTCGCGCCGTCAGCACACGCTTCGAACCTCGGCCTCAGAAACGACGGCTCACCGGACGGTCGCGCTCCCCGGCGGCCAGCGCTCGCTGCACCGCCTCGAACAGCGTGTCGAAGTCGTAGCCCCCGTTGTGGCGGAAGCCGTTGATGAAAAAGGTGGGGGTTCCGTTCACGCCGCTGCGCACGCCGGTCATGAACTGCTCGCGCACGCGCTGGGCGTACACGCCGCGCTCGAGCTCATCGACGAAGCGACGGCGCTCGAGCCCCATCGTCGCCGCTGCGCGCACCAGGCTGGCTTGGTCCAGGCTCTCCTGGTGCTCGTAGAGCGTGTCGTGCATGGGCCAGAAGGCGTCTTGCGCCGCCGCGGCCTCGGTGGCCTCCGCTGCGCGAAAGGCGTGGGGGTGAATGGTGGTCAGCGGAAAGTGACGGAAGATGATGCGCAGGTGTGGCCCGAGTCGCACCTTGAGCGACTTGACGACGTAGTAGGCGCGCCCGCAGTGCGGGCACTCGAAGTCGCCGTACTCGACCAGCGTGACCGGCGCCGTGATCGGCCCGAGCGCGTGGTCAGAGCCGTTGACTGGGACCGTCAGTCGGGGGCTGGCGGACGTTGCGGTCACTGGACTTCTCCTTGGGCCCAGCCTCCTCGTGCAGGGTTTCCAGGACGGAGAGCACGCCCTCCGCGCCCGGATTCACCCCGATCGGCGAGACGTAGCCGTAGCGAATGGTCCTGCCTCCATCGATCACGAACAAGGCACGCTCGCTCACGCCCTCGCTGCTGCGGTACACGCCGTAGGCGCGAGCGACCTCGCCTTTCGGCTCGAAGTCGGCGAGTAGTGGGAACGAGAGCTTGCGCTCTCGAGCGAAGGCCACGTGACTCCATGCGCTGTCGACCGAGATGCCGAGCACGTTGGCGTCGAGACGGCGAAACTCGGGTAGGAGCTCGTTGAAGAGCGTGACCTCGTCGCCGCAGACCGGGCTCCAGTCTGCGGGGTAGAAGACGAGCACCACGGGGTGGTCCGTGAAATCGCTCAGTGAGACCGTCTGATCCGGAGTGCTGCGCAGCGTGAAATCGGGTGCGTCTTGGCCTGGAGCCAGAGCGCGACTGCTCGGTCGTTCGCGTTCCATGGTCGATCCCTCCGAGCTCCTCCAGCGAAATTTGAAGCAAATGCCGGGCCAGATTGCCGATCTGGTTGGCAGGGACCACGGTTTGGTACTGTGCGGGTGGAGGAGATTGGCAGGCACCGTCACGACACCCCTGCAGAGCTCACTCGGGACCTCGAACCGTCCATTGCTCGGGCCCGCTCGGCTGGTGCTCGTGCCGGCGATCGTCGTCGTGATCGCCGCCGGGCTCGGCGCGCGTTTCTCCACCGACGTCGCGACCAAGCGGGTCTTCGACAATATCCACTGGACCACTGGGTACGGGGCGGCCGCTGTGCTCGCCTTCCTGGGCGCCCGCGCGTCCTCGCCCGAGGAGCGAGGTCCAAGGCTGTGGTTCGCCTGGGCGCTGCTCCTCTACTTCGTCGGGCAGGTGCTCTGGGACATCCAGGTCGCCGTGGGCTGGAACCCTTTTCCGGGACCGTCGGACCTGTTCTACCTCTTGCTCGGGCCGCTGAGCGGCGTTGGCCTGCTCGCGCTGTTCAAGCGGCGGGCCTCGGTGGCCCAGCGCGTGAGCCTGGATCTGGACGTGGCCACGCTCAGCGCCGCGGTGCTGGCACTGGCCCTGGCGCTCTACCTGCCGAAGCAGGGAACGACCGGGATGCTGCAGATGGCCGTCATGGTCGCCTACCCGGTGGTGCTCGGCTGGGCGGCGTGCGTCGGCCTGATCTTCGCGCTCACGCTCCGCCTGAGGCCGCACCGGAGCTGGGTCATGTTCATCAGCGGGCTGCTGGTGAACGGCGCCCTCTGGTTGCAGTGGAACGCGCTCACGCTCGACAACGAGCTGGCTGACGGCACGCTCTACAACCTGGCTTTTTCCGTCACCGCGCTGGTTCAGGGCACGGGTGCCTTGCTCTGGCAGGCGGAGGAGTCGAGCTCGCGCAGGTGGCAGCGGTTGTGCGACGGCGCGCTGCGTTCCTTGCCGCTCATCGGTGTCGTGCTCAGCGCGGCCGCCGTCACCTTCGCCTACACCCTGCCGGGCGTGCCGCCGGCAGTGAAGGGCGCTGCCCTGGTCGGGGCGCTCGTCGTGGTGCTGCTGGCCTCGGTGCGGCAGGCCGTGTTGCTGCGCGAGCGCGATCGACTGATCGAGGAGCGCGCGCGAGCCGAGCTCTTGATCCGCGAGAGTGAAGAGCGCTACCGCACCCTGGTCGAGCAGGCCGCGGACGGCATCTTCATCGCCGACTCGAACGGCGTGTACCTGGAGGTCAACCCGCGCGGCGCGGAGATGCTGGGCATGAGCCGCGAGGAGATCATCGGCCTGTCCATCGCCGACGTGGTGACCGAGCAGGAGGTGAAGACCTTGCCGGGTGCGCTGGACGAGCTTCACAGTGGCTCGAACGTGCGGCGCGAGTACCTCTTCAAGCGCAAGGACGGCACGACCTTCTGGGGCGAGGTCAGCGGCAAGATGCTGGCCGACGGCCGCTTGCAGGGGCTCGTGCGCGACATTTCCGACCGCAAGCGCGCGGAGCAGGAGCGAGAGGCGCTCGAGACACAGCTCGTGCAGTCACAGAAAATGCAGGCGGTCGGGTCGCTGGCGGCGGGCATCGCGCACGACTTCAACAACATGCTGAGCGCCATCCGCGGCAACGCCGATCTCGCGACGCTGGACCTGGAGGACGGGCACCCGGCGCGGGTCAGCGTCGAAGAGATCAGCAAGGCGGGCCGGCGAGCGGCTCAGCTGGTCGAGCAGATCGTCGCCTTCTCCAGGCCCAGCAAGCCGTCGAGCCAGAGCGTACGCCTGCCGCCGATCGTCGACGAGGTGGTGCGGCTGCTGCGCTCGACGCTGCCGGCCGCAGTCGAGATGCGTACCTCGTACGCCGCAGACGCTCCGCCGGTGGTGGGTGACCCGACGCAGATCCACCAGGTGCTGGTCAACCTTTGCACCAACGCCTGGCAAGCGATGGACGACCGCCCCGGCATGATCCAGATCGCCGTCGAGCGCGCACCCAAGCCTCCAGCCACGCTCGAGCTCGGGCCGGGCGAATACGTCGCCATCAGCGTCGGCGACAACGGCGGCGGCATGGACGCGGCGACACGCGATCGCATCTTCGAGCCGTTCTTCACCACCAAGGGCGTCGGCAAGGGCACCGGCCTCGGGCTCTCCGTGGTGCACAACATCGTCAAGAGTCATCACGGCGCGATCACCGTCGAGAGCAGCGTCGGTCAGGGCACCACCTTCCGGATCTACCTGCCGGCGTCGGGCGCGGCCGCGGCGAGCTCACCAACGGTAAAGGTGCAGCCTGTTTCCGCGCGCGAGCGGCGGCGCGTGCTCTACGTGGATGACGACGAGGCGCTGGTCTTTCTGATGAAGAGGCAGCTCGAGCACCACGGGCACCAGGTTCAGAGCTTCTCCTCTCCGCTGGAAGCGCTGGCGGCGATCGAGCGGCACCCGCACGATTTCGACATCCTGGTCACCGACTACAACATGCCCAAGCTGTCTGGCCTCAAGCTGCTCGAGGCGGCGCGCAAGCTGCGCTCGGACCTGCCGGTGATCCTCACGTCCGGGTTCATCAGCGACGAGATGCGGGCCGCCGCCGAACGCGCGGGGGCGACCTTCCTGATCCACAAGCCGGACACGGACGACGAGCTGTGCGACGCGATCGACCGCGCAGCGGCTGTTCTGCCCTGAGGCTCAACAGCCGCTGCAGGAGCACGACTCGCCGCAGTGCATCGTTGGCAGCGATGCGTTCTCGCAGCTGCCATTGCAGGAGTTGCTTCCGCAGAAGACCTCGGTGCCCGCGCACGGAGTGCCCGGCGATCCGCAGCTGATGTCGCAGGGTCCGTCTGCGCAGTTGAAATCGACGTCGCCGCAGGCGTCTGGACCGCCGTCGCAGGTGAGCGAGCAGGCGTGGCCCCCCGCCGGGCAATTGATGGTGGAGTTGTCGCAAGCGTCGCCGCCGACGCAGCGCACGTCACAGGCAAAGCCCGCTGGACAGTCGAGGGTGATGTCGTCACAAAAGTTGGCGCCGCACTGGATGATGCAGACGTTGCCGTCACAGTTGTTGGCGCAGAAAAAGGGGCACTGCCCGGCGCCAGGCGGATCGGTCGCGACACCGCAGACAGGACCTCCAGGGTCGCCGCCCGCGCCGCCCGCGCCGGGATCGCCGCCCGCGCCGCCTTCGCC
>DATLIL010001031.1:0-1667 GCA_035539475.1 Polyangiaceae bacterium | reverse complement strand
CGCGAGCCGGACGGCGGGCCCAGGCTCAGCGTCGAATAGCGGGCCCGGGTCGGTGCCGTGGTAGAGCGCCGTGCGCGCCGACCAGACGGCCATCCACCGCCCGCGACAACACTCCAGCGCCAGCGTCATCGCGGCGCGGTCACGACGCGACAGCTTCACGCCCACCGCCCCTCTTGCGCGGCGGCGGCGCAGGCTGTTCGGGCTCCGGCTCGCTCGCCGTGAGCCGCTTGACCACGACCTCGCCGATCACCTGGAACGCCACCGTCGCGGCAGCCACCGCGATAGGGTGCTGCCAGACCGACGGGCACTCGTCGTCGCAGCGGCGACGCACGCGGACTCTGACGCGGGGCGCGATCACGCGAGCCTCCCGAGGACTGCGTGGCCCATCGGGAAGTCGCAGGCGCGAAGGAGGTTCCCGCTTTCGTCGCGGGCGGTACGACTCACGCCGATACCCTGGCCAGTGCGCTCGTCGTACACGCGCCAGCCAACTCCTGGGGAGCCCGACATGAAGCCGCCAATCCGGCCCGAGCGCGGTCCAACAACAAGCCGCTTCAGCCCATCTCGCTCGAACATCACGTCACCTCCACTGCTCCGTACACCGCGCCATCGCGAAGCCGAACACTGCGCCGCCGAGGAACACCGCGAGTGCAGCGAGAGTCACGGCGACACGCCGTTGAGCGCGAGAATCGCCTCGTCCAGCTCGTGTTGCGCCACGCGCAGTCGGTCGCCGGTGCCCCAGTCGGCCCAGTCGACGTACGCCTTCTCCGCCTTGCGATACGCGATGGCGGCCACCGCGACGCGCGCGACAAGCCGCATCCGATCGCCGCCCACGATCACCGTCGCCTCATCGCTCACTCGCCACCTCCCGCTCTCGTCTCCACCGCGCGAGCAGCCGCTCGGCAGCCTCCTTGCCGGTGCATCCCTCGGCAGCTGCGATCGCTTCGATGCGCAGCGCGAGCTCCTGCTCGAGCGCTGCGAGCGTCACGCGCGGCACATGATCCGAAGCGCTCACTGACACGCGTCCTCCTCGCGCTGCGCCTTCGTCAGCGCCTCCAACGGGCACTCCCAACAACCGCGCACCCTCACGGGGGCGACGGCGGATACCTCAGAGGCGCTCAGGGCCGAGCCAGGACACACGACCACGCTGCCACCGATACGCAGCGGCAGGCGTGCGTGCTGGTCATTCGCGCCAGCACAGCGAGCACAAGCATCGACGTCAGCCATCACGTCCCCTCCTCGATGCGCCTTACGACGACTTCCACCCTGGGGTTTTCGCGGTCGATGCGGCGCTCGCAGCTGACCCGAGCCACCTGGCGGTCGCTCTTGTAGACGAGCCCCTCGAGCGCATCCATCGGCAGCCCCAGGAGGCGGTCTGCGTTGCCCTGGACGCGGTTGTCGTAGTAGGCGACGACGTGCAGCTCGAAAGAGCCCTGCGCGTCGCAGAGCTGCGGCCGTGCCCCTGCTGCCATCGCCGCGAGCTTGTGGAGCCCCTTGGTGCTGCGCTGGCGAGCATCGGTGAGCGGTCGGCCGTTCACGATGTTCGCGCGCTGCCAGCTGACGGGGCGCCCTGGCACTGCATATCGGAGCTCGTGCGCGGTCATCGAGCACGGCGCTCCGGCTTCAGCCACCCATCGTCAGCCACCTGACGCGCGATACCTTCTCGGATC
>DATLIL010001030.1:0-2371 GCA_035539475.1 Polyangiaceae bacterium | reverse complement strand
CGCTTGTGGGAGGGGTTGATCTCCAAGTTCGACGCCTACGGCAGCTTCGAAGGAGGGCCGGAGCGCAGCGACCTCGAACGCATCGCCGAGGAGGAGTTCGAGCACTTCCGGCTGCTCGAGCAGGCCATCCGTCAGCTCGGGGCAGATCCGACCGTCGTGACGCCGTCCGCCGACCTGCAGGCCACGCTGGGCAAGGGCTTGCTCGACGTCATCGTCGACGCGCGCACCGATCTCGTGCAATCGCTCGAGGCCATCCTGATCGCGGAGCTCGCCGACAACGACGCCTGGTACGCGCTGATCGTGCTCACCAGGCACGCTGGAGACGAGGACCTGATCAGTCGCTTCGCCTCTGCCTCCGCTGACGAGGCGGACCATCTCGAGCGCGTGCGCCTGTGGCTGGCCAGGGCCGAAGGACGCGTGTGAGCGGGAGCGAGTCTCAGTGATGCCGGCTCGGCTGCGGGCGTTCTCGGTGCGGGTGCTGCGCGTTGCCGTCCGCGTCGGCGGCGGTTCGCCCGTCCGGAACGGGGTCCGGCGACTCCTTGGTCGGAGTCGGCGGCGGGGGAGAACCGAGCTTGCCCGGCTTCGCGGTTTCCGGATGCGTCGTGCTCCGCCCCGGTGCGGTCCGAGGCTTCTTGTATTCGGTCGCGCTCATGACGATGGCTCCAAGGTGCGGTCCCCGAGAGCTCGTCGCAAGCCCCGGGTCAGCTCGCTCGGGCCGCTTCGATCTCGGCGACCGTCTTCGGAATGCCGGCCGTGAGCACCTCGGCGCCGTCCTTGGTGACCAGCACGTCGTCTTCGATGCGGATGCCGCGCACGTCGGCGTAGCGGGCGAGCACCGAGCGATTGAGCGAGCTCTCGAGGTCGCCGACCTCTTCGGGCCGCTGGAGCAGGCGCTTGATGGCGTAGTAGCCGGGCTCGATGGTCACCGCCATGCCCGCCTCGAGATCGCGATCGAGCCGCAGGTAGCGATCGCCGAACGACTCGCTGCGTTCGCGGCCCGGCGCGTAGCCCGCCAGATCGCCCAAGTCCTCCATGTCGTGCACGTCGAGGCCGATCAGGTGCCCGATGCCGTGCGGGAAGAACAGCGCCGCAGCGCCGCGCTCGTAGAGATCGTCGGCGTCCCCGCGCAGAATGCCGAGCGCGATCAGGCCGCGCACCACGGCCTTGCCGGCCACGCGGTGAACCTCGAGGTAGCGCACGCCGGGGCGCACTGCGGCGATGGCGGCGAGCTGCGCCTGCAGCACGACCTCGTAGATCTCGCGCTGCGTGGTGGAGAACTTGGTTCCGGCAGGCCAGACGCGTGTCACGTCCCCGGCCCAGCCCTCGGGCGTTTCGGCGCCGACGTCCGCCAGCAGGAGATCGTGCTCGTTGATCGCGCCGTCGTAGCGGTTGTTGTGCAGCACCTCGCCGGCCACGGTGACGATCGGCTGGTAGGCGCAGACGCAACCGCTGGCGAGAATGGCGCCCTCCATTGCGCCGCGCACCTCGGCTTCGTAGCGGCGCGGCCTGGTGGCGAGCGCGCCGGCGGCGTGCGCCAGACGCGTGGCTTCGGCGGCTTGCCGCAGCTGCGCGATCGCAGCCGCGTCGTGCTTGAGTCGCAGCGTGATCACGGCCTCGGCCAGAGCGCGATCCGGACCCTTCAGCTCCGGTCCGGAGCCGGGCTCGATGTCTCGGCCGAGCATCTCGCTCTGCCAGAACGCGGTCTCGAGGTCCTGGGCGGGCAGCGTGGCCGTGTCACTGGGCGGGGCCAGATCGCTGATCGGCTTGGTCGTGATACCGAGCTCGCGCTCGAGCTCGGCCAGGGAGGCCTGTCGTCCGGTCCAGAGCTCTTCTTCCGGATCGGGCTCCGGCGCGTAGAGCACGGCGCCCTGCTGCGGCTCGATCAGGAGCGCGGCGCCCTCGATCGGGCGGCCGACGAAGTAGAGGAAGTGGCTCTCGGCTCGATAACCGTGGAGGTTGGCTTGGAAGTTCCGGGGACGAGCCCGGCCAGCCACGAAAAGAGCCGGCCATTCCAATGGTTCCGCCAGCTTGCGGCGGCGGTCGGCAAACGCTTTCGGGTCCGAAGGTACAGGCCACATGGCGAACTTTTGGTGGTCGACGGAGCCTAGCAGATAAACTGCCGGTCCCTCGGGGTGCCCGCGGTTGAAACCAAACGCCAGGGCCGCCGTAATCCGGTCGGCGCTGGCGAACGTACTGACCAGGGCGTTCTGCCTTCGCAATGTTTCGCTGGGCGTAGCCCCGCAACGAAAATAGGAGTGTTCATGGCGTTCAATCTTTCGAAAACGATTACTTCCGCAGTTTCCACCGGCCTGATGCTCGGCGCTGTCGCCTGTGGCGGTGGCCAGCAGCCGGCCGAGTCGCCGGAAGCTGC
>DATLIL010001029.1:0-6091 GCA_035539475.1 Polyangiaceae bacterium | reverse complement strand
GGCGCCTGTTCGGTCAGTTTGTTGTGGCCCACCTCTCGTTTGCGGATCGAGATCTGCTGGTTTCAAGATCCATGAGTTGTTCCAGCTCAGCCCGCTGACGCGGGCTTCGCGCAATCCCGACGGCGCTCAACGGCTTGACGCGCGAGGGTATGGACGACGGTTGGATTTGGGGGAACAGCTGGATCCAGGAATCTCGGGAGGCCGTTGAGCGCGACAGGCGGTGTGTTGACCGGCTTGTTCCCCAACCAAGCCCGAAGCAACTTATCAGCGCTTGGCGCAACTGCTCGAGCTGCCCTCGGTCACGCAGGCGCGACCGGCCTTGCACTTCTCTTCGAGCACGAAGCGCCCCTGATGGCAGGTCACCATTGCGTCGCGATCGGGCGTGCAGCCCACGTGACCTTCGAGCTTCTGCTCGCACGGATCGCCTTCGGCGGCGATCGAGAGATCGCAGTCGAGCTTGCTGCCGACGGAGAGGCAGCCGCGGTCGCCGCGACATTCGAGCAGTGTTGCCATCTGGCCGTCGCGGCAGGTGAGCACCTGACGGCTGTCGCGGGAGCAGGCCTTGATGCCGTCGTTGTCGCAGTCGTCGCCGAGCGCCGCGACGGAGCGATCACAGAGAGCACGGTTGCCTTCTCGCTCGCAGCCGTTCGGTCCGCCGCACGCCAGCGCGACGTACTTCCCGGAACGGCACGTGATCATCGTCTTGCCGTCCTGGCAGGCGGCGCTGCCCTGCTCTTCGAGTGAACAGGGATCGCCGGGGCGGTTCTTGGAGATGTCGCAGCTCGTGCCCTCGACGTCCTGCGCGCAACCCAGAGGCCCGCGGCAGGGCGTCTCGATGTAAATGCCTTCCTGGCAGACGATCTGACGCTGTCGATCCAGGCAACGCGCCTCGCCTTTTTCGCAAGAGCTACCGGGCCCGGGTTTGCAGGCAACGACGAGCGCCACCCACAAAACGAGAAAGGAGGCGCGGTGAGTAACCACGCCTCCAATCTACACGAACCAGAGCTCGATCAGCGGCGGCGGCGGCGCGCGCCCGCCAGGCCGGCGACCATGGCCAGCATGCCGAAGGCAGCCGCAGAACTCGAGGCACCGTTCGGTCCGGCGACCGCACAGCTCGCCGAAGCCTCACCTTCGGCCTCGGCCTCGCAGCTGTTGTCCATGCATGAGCCGGACGCGCTACCGCGCGCGCTCACGTCGACGTTGGCTTCGATCCAGGCCTCGATGGCGTTGATGCACTCGGCGCCATTGTTGCCCTCGTCCACGTACTGGCCGTCGCAGAAGAGCGCGCCCTCGGGCGACTCGCACTTGGCCGTGCAACCGCCCTCCAGCTCGGCCGTGCACTCGGCGTAACCTTCCGCCTGACAGTCGACCTGACACTGACCGTTGGCCTCGACCTCGCAGCGGCCTTCGCAGCTGCCCTGACACTTGGCCTCGCAGTTCGCCGACGGCGGGGTGCCTTCACAGCTCGCGTTGCATTCGGCGCTGGCCGTTGCCTTGCACGAACCCTCGCACTCGGCCTTGTTGTTGGCGGCAGCGCAATGGCCCTCACAGTCGGCGGTCGCCTGGGCTTCGCAATCGGCGTTGCACTCGAAGTTGCCTGGATTGGCCTCGCAGTCGGCCTCGCATTCACCCTGGCAGGTTGCCGTGCAGTCGGCCTCGATCGCCACGTTGCACTCGCCTTCGCAGCTCGCCTGGAGCGAGCCGTGACAGGCAGCTTCGAAGTGGACGGGGGTGCACTGAGCCGTGCAGCCGCCCTCGACCTCCACGGTGCACATCGCCTCGGCCTTGATATTGATGTCGCCGCAGGACTCGATTCCGGCGCTGGCTTCGGGAACGAAGCCGAAAAGAGCAGCCGCCGCACAGATACCGGTTGAAAGAAATCGCTTCATCATGGGCGAGAAACCTCGGGGTGGATAAGGGTCGCAGGAACCCCCTTGCACGGTGATTGTCCCGCGCTCGGGGCCTTTTAAGCAATTACCTTGCCCGCTTCGGAGCGGCTCTTTCCTGCGCTGATCGCAGACTACGCGGCCGAACGGCATGACCTTCCTGTCAGCGAGCTGCTTGACGCAGCGCATCAGCCCGCGAGTCTCAAAAAGCGACTCACGGGCCGCATTGGTTCTGCTCCACTGATGCTACAAGGCCGCTCGTGACCGCGCGCCGCCCCAAGGCCCGTGAGCTGATCGTCGTCGGCTGGGCCCTGCTCGGAGTGATGCTGCTGCTCTCGCAGGCGCTCTGGAGACTCACTCCCCTCGCCTGGGAGCCGATCGCGCGCGACCTGCTCTCACCGTCGCAGGTCGCGATCTACGTGCTCTGGGTCGCGTTCAACGCTTACGCAGAAGGCTACCG
Organism: Polyangiaceae bacterium; assembly: GCA_035539475.1. Classification (GTDB taxonomy): domain Bacteria; phylum Myxococcota_A; class Polyangia; order Polyangiales; family Polyangiaceae; genus PMG-095. The sequence goes on along the minus strand of DATLIL010001029.1, from coordinate 3,745 downwards.
TGCCTTTCATCGCGCCTGGTCGCCGCGCGTCGTGCGGCGCGCCTGGTTGATCGCCGAGAGCCCGCGACCGCTCTACGTGGTGCTGGCTCCGCTCGTGGCCATGGGTCTGGTGCACGCGACGCGACGACGACTCATCATCTCGTGGACCCTGACGTCCGCGATCGTCGCGGCGATACTCTTGCTGCGCCACGTGCCCCAGCCTTACCGAGGCATCGTCGACGGCGGCGTGGTGATCGGGCTCGCGATCGGCGTGCTCTCGCTGATCGTGCACTTCGCGCGATCACTCAACGGCACGGCTCCGGAAGTGCCGAGCGATATGCCGCTGCCCGCTTCATGAGTCGGGGCGAAGTTTTGGGTCCCTTACCCAAAACTGTTTCTCTCGTTAACGACGAGCGCTGACGAGATCGCGAGCTGCGTTGGCGACAACGACCGCCGGCATGGTGCCGCTGGTGCGACGCTCACCGAAGAAGCGCACACGCACGCTGATCGACGGACTGCCGACCACCTCACATAGATCGCCGGCGAGCGAGAGGATGGAGTGACGGCTGGTCTCCGGCGCGTCGCCGATGGCGAGCACGAGCTCGGACGGCCCCTTGCGGTCGAGGCTGGCCAGCAAGCAGCGGCTGATCTGGTAGCGCGCCGCCTGCTGCTCGCTGTGCACCTCTGGATTGCAGACCATGATCGTCACGCGCGGGCCGCTGTTGCCTCGTGTGAAATCGCGGATACGAGTCATGGCCCGGATGGCAAACTCTGCCGCCTCGCTCGAGGCCGACTGGGCGATGACGATGGAGTTGGGTGCCTTGCGCTGGCACTCGGCCACCCAATCCGGGAAGCCCGCGCCGTTCTCCAGAACGACGATCGAACTCACCTGTTCACTAACGGGCTCCATCGACTTACACCTCGGCTATCCGAGCCTCCTCTTGAAAACACACAGTTCCACGATAGGGTCGCTCGCTAGCGCTCGAGGCGCAGACCTCGGTTGCTACCCCTTGCTCAGCACCTGTAATCAGTGCCCAGCAACGAGCTTCCCATCGAACCCACCTTCGTTCGATTTCGACTGCCAGTCAAGCGACGATTTTACTCAAGCTCTCGAAAGCGCGAGAGCGCGTAAAGCCCGCGGAATTTCAGCTACTCCGCGCGTCACGGCCCGGACATGTGAAGCGCACACTTGGGTACAGTTCCACGCTCGGCGCTGGAACGTTACGAGCTGCAACCAAATTGGTCAGGCCTGTGAGGACAGCTTCAAGCGACGTTCGCTTGCTGCACGAGCGGCATTTCGTCGCCAAAGCGCACGCCAATGCTGCCGCTCGAGGGGCTCGCCCAGCTGCCGGAGAGACCTACCGCCAGATCGGAGAGCGCGTGGCGCACCTTGCCGGTCCGGCCTGAGGCCGTGAGCAGCAGCTGCCACGAACGGCGTCCTGACAGCGCGCTGACCAAAGCCTGACAAAGCTTGTTGCGAGCCTGCATCGCGCGAGCGTCGCTGCGGTCGTTGCAGGCCAGGACCGCGCGCTCGAGCTCGATGCGCTTGGCGAACAGCGAGCCCAGGTGCTCGGCGACCCGGTCGGCGAAGGCCTCGGGGCCCTCGCCCTCCTCCTGTGACAGAACCCGACGGCCACCACGGCTCGCCATCTCGACGCCGGTTCCAGTCCAGGCTGGCCACTCGGCTCCGAGCTCCATGATCACCAACACTCCGCTCATGGCTTTTCGCTGTCGCATGCGCTCGCCTCGTCAGTACGCGCGAGCTCCAAGAAAGTTCAGGGCCCGCAGCCATCGACCGTAGCGATCTCCGGGCAACGGGCCAAAAAAGTGGTGGGCGCCTTCTAGCGCACGGGCTGGAGGCCGCAAGCCGGGGCGTTTTGCAGCGCCTCAGATGTGGATCGGCCGGCGATCCACGGCCAGGGCGGCCTCCTTCATGGCCTCGGCCAGGGTCGGATGGGCGTGGGACGAGCGTGCGACGTCCTCGGAGCTGGCCCCGAACTCGATGGCCACCGCCGCCTCGGCGATCAGATCGCCCGCGCGAGGCCCGATCACGTGGACCCCGAGCACCCGATCCGTTTCCGCGTGAGCGAGCATCTTCACCCGACCCTCGACGGCCCCGAGGGCCCTGGCCCGGCCATTCGCGATGAACGGGAAGACGCCCCTCTTGTAGGGGATCTTCTGGTCCTTGAGCTCGTCCTCGGTCTTGCCCACCGCGGCGATCTCGGGGTGAGTGAAAACGATCCCCGGAATGGCGTCGTAGTTGACGTGCCCGTGACCGGTGACGATGCCCTCCACGCAGGCGATGCCCTCTTCCTCCGCCTTGTGGGCCAGCATCGGTCCGCGGATGACGTCACCGATGGCGTAGATGCCGGGGACGTAGGTGCGGAAGCTGTCGTCCACGGGAACGCGGCCGCGCGGGTCGAGCTCGATGCCGACCGAGCTCAGGCCAAGTCCCTCGGTGTTGGGCACGCGCCCGACGGCCACCAGCACTCGATCGCCCTTGATCGAATCCTGACCGTGGATGTCGACCACGACCTCGTTGCCCTCCACGCGCGCCGCCGTCACGGCCGAGCCGAGCTTGAAGGCCATGCCCTGGCGCTCGAAGATGCGCTCGGCTTCGCTCGCGAGCTCGGAATCCATGCCGGGCAGAATACGCTCCAGGTATTCGACGACGGTCACCTGCGCGCCGAGACGTCGCCAGACGCTGCCCATCTCGAGGCCGATGTAGCCGGCCCCGATCACGATCAGGTGCCGGGGCACCTCCGGGTACGAGAGGGCCTCGGTGCTCGTGCCGATGCGATCGCCGAAGGCCACCCCGCGCAGCCCGGCGGGCTTGCTCCCGGTGGCGATCAGGATGTGCTTGGTCTCGAGCTCGAGCGGGCCATCGGCGCCTTCGACCACGACCTTGCCCGGACCAGCGATGCGCGCCTGCCCCTGGTAGCGCGTGACGCCGTTCTTCTTGAACAGGTGCTGAACGCCCTGCGTGAGCGCGCCGACGACATTGTCCTTCTTGGTCATCATGCGACCAAGGTCGAGCTCCACCCCCGAGACGCGCACACCGAACTCGAGCAAGCCGTTCTTGGTCTCGTGGTAGCGCTCGCTGGCTTCAAGGAGCGCCTTGCTCGGAATGCACCCGATGCGCAGACACGTGCCGCCGAGCGCCGGCTCCTTCTCGATGCAGGCCGTGTTCAAGCCGAGCTGCGCCGCGCGGATGGCAGCAACGTAGCCGCCAGGACCGGCACCGATGACGACGAGATCGTGCTTCTTGTTGCTCATGCTTACCTGCTCGGGAACGGAAGCTAGTCGGGTTGGGTTGGGGAACACACCATAAAGGCACCGCCTGCCGCCCTTTACGTTGGGAGCGACAGCGACAGCGTCAGGAGCAGGAACAGGGGCAGGAGCAGCGCCAGAATCAGCGTCCGCGCTAGGAGCAGGGGCAGGAACCGGCGCCTGCATGACCGGGCCGCGCTTCGCGCGTTGCCCTACGTAGACGGCACTGGAGAGATCGGCCGCGCTTCGCGCGTTGCCTGCTCACGGCCGCGCTGCACGGCATCGTAACGCCCTCGCTCTACGGCTTTTGTTCGTTCGGGCCTTCCGGGCGTGCCGGTGTGCTCGGCCAGTTCTAGGCCGCTCGCTGCGCTCGCGCCGCCTTCGGCGGTGCGCTTCGCGCAGCCTTGAGCTGGCCTTGCGCGCACGCGGCGAAGGGACCTCGGCCGAAACGAACACGGCCGCCGGCAGCGCCAACGAAACGCGCTCGGCTCTCCGC